>NZ_NEHZ01000029.1:0-48162 GCF_002112565.1 Pseudomonas sp. R25(2017) | reverse complement strand
CAAACTGGCCCGGATCGTATTCGCCCTGCTCAAAGGACAAAGCGAATATGAACCGAAAGCAGGCTGAGGGCTTTGCCTCAACCATAGAATCTCCCACAGGAAACGGGGGCGCCAGCCTGCCCGCGATGGCGTCAGCACAGACACCCACCGCCCACCTGCGTTACCATGCCGGGCCGGACGCGGCCGCCTGCCGCGCGCAGGAGTCAGCATGGCCCACCCGTTTGAAACCCTCACCCCAGACCTCGTGCTCGACGCCGTCGAGAGCATCGGTTTCCTCAGCGACGCGCGCATCCTGGCGCTCAACAGCTACGAAAACCGCGTGTACCAGGTCGGCATCGAAGGCAGCGAGCCGCTGATCGCCAAGTTCTACCGCCCGCAGCGCTGGAGCGATGCGGCAATCCTGGAAGAGCACCGCTTCACCCTGGAACTGACCGAACGCGAGATCCCGGTGGTGGCGCCGTTGATCCACAACGACGACACCCTGCACGAACACCAGGGTTTCCGCTTCACCCTGTTCCCCCGTCGCGGCGGCCGGGCGCCGGAGCCGGGCAACCTCGATCAGTTGTACCGCCTCGGCCAACTGCTCGGGCGCCTGCATGCCGTGGGCGCGACCCAACCGTTCGAACACCGCGAAGCCCTGGCCGTGAACAACTTCGGCCATGATTCGCTGAACACGCTGCTGCAAGGCAATTTCATCCCCAAGAGCCTGCTGCCGGCGTACGAATCCGTCGCCCGCGACCTGCTCAAGCGCGTCGAAGACCTTTACGCCGCCACCCCGCACCGCAACATCCGCCTGCACGGCGACTGCCACCCCGGCAACCTGTTGTGCCGCGACGACGTGTTCCACATCGTCGACCTCGACGACTGCCGCATGGGGCCGGCGGTGCAGGATCTCTGGATGATGCTGGCCGGCGACCGCCAGGAACGCCTCGGACAACTGGCCGAGCTGATGGACGGCTACAACGAGTTCCACGACTTCGACCCGCGCGAACTGGCGCTGATCGAGCCGCTGCGGGCCCTGCGCCTGATGCACTACAGCGCCTGGCTGGCCCGGCGCTGGGACGACCCGGCGTTCCCCCGCAGCTTCCCGTGGTTCGGCAGCGAGCGCTACTGGGGCGATCAGGTGCTGGCGCTGCGCGAGCAAACGGCGGCGCTGGATGAAGAGCCGCTGAAACTGTTCTGATCCCGCCCCCTCGACCTGGAAGGTTCCCCTGTGGGAGCAGGCTCGCTCCCACCGTTTTTTGTGCGCGAATTCCTGAGCGATCGACTGCGACATTCCAGGGCGAAACTCCTTACAATCCCCCCTTTGTTAGCTGCCTAAGCAAGGACTCTGCATGCAAGCCGCCAACCCGCGCCGCGGGTACATCCTGGGACTGAGCGCCTACATCATCTGGGGCCTGTTCCCGCTCTACTTCAAAGCCATCGCCGCCGTGCCGGCCGTCGAGATCATCATCCACCGGGTGCTCTGGTCGGCCCTGTTCGGCGCGCTGTTGCTGCTGGTGTGGAAACACCCGGGCTGGTGGCGCGAACTGCGGGAAAACCCCAAGCGCCTGGCCATCCTCGCGCTGAGCGGCACCCTGATCGCGGCCAACTGGCTGACTTACGTGTGGTCGGTGAACAACGGCCGCATGCTGGAGGCCAGCCTGGGCTACTACATCAACCCGCTGGTGAACGTGCTGCTGGGCATGCTGATCCTCGGCGAACGCCTGCGGCGCATGCAGTGGCTGGCGGTGGCGCTGGCGGCCATCGGCGTGGCGCAGCAGGTGTGGCAGGTCGGCAGCCTGCCGTGGGTGTCCCTGGCGCTGGCGTTGTCCTTCGGCTTCTACGGACTGATCCGCAAGCAGGCGCCGGTCAAGGCGTTGCCGGGGCTGGTGGTGGAGACCTGGATGCTGGTGCCGATCGCGCTCGCCTGGCTGCTGCTCAACCCGACCGCGGCCAGCGCCCAGGCCGAATTCTGGAGCACGTCCCAAGCCTGGTGGCTGGTGGCGGCCGGGCCCGTGACGCTGGTGCCGCTGGTGTGCTTCAACGCCGCCGCGCGGCACCTGCCCTACACCACCCTGGGCTTTCTCCAGTACCTGGCGCCGACCCTGGTGCTGCTGCAGGCGGTGCTGCTGTTCGGCGAGCACCTGTCGTCGAGCACCCTCGTGGCGTTCATGTTCATCTGGGCGGGTCTGGCGGTGTACAGCGTCGATGCCTGGCTGAGCCTGCGCCGGCGCGCCTGATCAAAAAACGAACACCCCTGCGCAGGCCACGGTTCTCGTGGCCTGCACCGTTCCTTCCCAAGGTTATCCACAGCGTGATCCCCGCCGATTGTGCGCAAGTCGGTGATTGGCGGTGATTTTTTGATCAATCTTCGCCAAGCCACGGCCGGCGTGGCCTGGCGCGCGGTCTCTACAGGTTATCCACAGCCAGGTTCAGTTTTTCACGGGATAACCTGTCCGGCGCTCAAGGGTCTGTGCGCAGCACCAGTTCCACCATCAGGTCGTCGGCCAGGGTCTCCAGCCGCGACTGCAGCACATCCAGCGACAGGGTCAGCGGCACGGCCAGGATCGCCTCGGCGTGGAACAGCGGCTCACTGCTCATCGGAGCAGGACGCACTTCGGTCACCAGCCGCTCCAGGTTCACCCCCTGCTCGCTCAGCAACCGGGTGATGTCCCGCACGATGCCGGGGCGGTCGTTGCCCACCAGTTCCATGGCGATCGGTTTCCAGGTGCAGGCCTGCTCGATGCCGCTCTCGGCGATCTGCACGCGGATGCCCAGGGCCGACAGCGCCTGTAGGGAATCGACTAAAGCTTCGTAAGCCTCCGCCGGCACGCCCACCCGCAGGATCCCGGCGAACTGCCCGGCCATCCGCGACATGCGGCTCTCCAGCCAGTTGCCGCCGTGCTCGGCGATGCATTGGGCGATGCGCTCGACCTGGCCCGGCTTGTCCGGGGCGAAGACGGTGAGTACGAGGTGATCCATGGCGCAGCCCTCTGTCGTGACTTTTGTGATGGAAAGGCAAGTATAGGCAAGCGGGCAGACTGTGCGGCGGGGTCGTCGACACCGACAGAACGGTGGGAGCCAGCCTGCTGGCGATGGCGCCCGCCAGGGCGCCCCAGCTTCTGCGGGAGCGGGCCTGCCCGCGAACCCAGGCGCCGCCGATCCCGGCCACAGAACAAATCGTGTACAACTTTTTATATTTAGCTGGAACAATCCAGCACTTTTTTGAGAACATCCCGTTCCGCGCCGTGACCGCAATGCGTCATGGGGTCGCAGAACGACGTAATTAGTCTGATTTTCACAACCGCAGGTCATCATGTAGTATGCCGCAGCGCGCACTACATAATGTTGGACCGATGTCTGCCCAAGGCACGTCCGCAACCCCGAAAGCCCCGTCAGCAAGGCCCCAAGCCGTTGATTGGATGCCAACCCAGCCGCCGGCGACGGCATGTACTGGTAGAGGGGTTTGTGGTTTAAATGGCCAGTGGCTTCATCGTCAATTCGAAGAGCTGAAAAGCGAAATAGCTGAGCAGAGTGAGGCAAGCAATGACTGAACACGTTCAAGTCGGTGGCCTTCAGGTCGCCAAAGTCCTGTTCGACTTCGTGAACAACGAAGCCATTCCCGGTTCCGGCCTCACCGCCGAGCAGTTCTGGGAAGGCGCCGACAAGGTCATCCACGACCTGGCGCCGAAGAACAAAGCCCTACTCGCCAAACGCGATGATTTCCAGGCCCGTATCGACGGCTGGCACCAATCCCGTGCCGGTCAGCCTCACGACGCCGCGGCCTACAAAGCCTTCCTGCAAGAGATCGGCTACCTGCTGCCCGAAGCCGCCGATTTCCAGGCAACGACGCAAAACGTCGACGACGAGATCGCCCGCACCGCAGGCCCGCAACTGGTCGTGCCGGTGATGAATGCCCGCTTCGCCCTCAACGCCTCGAACGCCCGCTGGGGTTCGCTGTATGACGCCCTGTACGGCACCGACGCCATCAGCGAAGCCGGCGGCGCGGAAAAAGGCAAAGGCTACAACAAGGTGCGCGGCGACAAGGTCATCGCCTTCGCCCGCGCCTTCCTCGACGAAGCCGCGCCGCTGGCGTCCGGCTCCCACGTCGATTCCACCGGCTACAGGATCGTTGACGGCAAACTGGCCGTCTCGCTCAAGAACGGCAGCGAGACCGGCCTGCGCAACCCGGCGCAGCTGATCGGCTTCCAGGGCGACACCAACGCCCCGCTCGCCATCCTGCTGAAAAACAACGGCCTGCACTTCGAGATCCAGGTCGACGCCGCCACCCCGGTCGGCCAGACCGACGCCGCCGGCGTCAAAGACATCCTGATGGAAGCGGCGCTGACCACCATCATGGACTGCGAAGACTCCGTGGCCGCCGTCGACGCCGACGACAAAGTGGTGATCTACCGCAACTGGCTCGGCCTGATGAAGGGCGACCTGGCCGAAGAAGTGGCCAAGGGCGGCCAGACCTTCACCCGCACCATGAACCCCGACCGCACCTACACGAAGGCCGACGGCAGCGAACTGACCCTGCACGGCCGCTCGTTGCTGTTCGTGCGCAACGTCGGCCACCTGATGACCATCGACGCGATCCTCGACCGGCACGGCAACGAAGTGCCGGAAGGCATCCTCGACGGTCTGGTGACTTGCCTGGCGGCGATGCACAACCTCAACGGCAACACCTCGCGCAAGAACACCCGCACCGGCTCGATCTACATCGTCAAGCCGAAGATGCACGGCCCGGAAGAAGCGGCGTTCACCAACGAGCTGTTCGGCCGCATCGAAGACGTGCTGGGCCTTGCGCGCAACACCCTGAAGGTCGGGATCATGGACGAGGAGCGCCGCACCACGGTCAACCTCAAGGCGTGCATCCAGGCGGCCAGCGAGCGCGTGGTGTTCATCAACACCGGTTTCCTCGACCGCACCGGCGATGAGATCCACACCTCCATGGAAGCCGGCCCCGTCGTGCGCAAGGCCGACATGAAGGCCGAGAAGTGGATCGGCGCCTACGAGAACTGGAACGTCGACATCGGCCTGCGCGCCGGCCTGCAAGGCCGTGCGCAGATCGGCAAAGGCATGTGGGCGATGCCCGACCTGATGGCGGCGATGCTCGAACAGAAGATCGCCCACCCGCTGGCCGGCGCCAACACCGCCTGGGTGCCGTCGCCGACCGCCGCCGCGCTGCACGCGCTGCACTACCACAAGGTCGACGTGTTCGCCCGCCAGGCCGAACTGGCCAAGCGCGAACGTGCGTCGGTGGACGACATCCTGACCATCCCGCTGGCGGTCAATCCGACCTGGACGCCGGAGCAGATCAAGCACGAACTGGACAACAACGCCCAGGGCATCCTCGGTTACGTGGTGCGCTGGATCGACCAGGGCGTGGGCTGCTCGAAGGTGCCGGACATCAATGACGTCGGCCTGATGGAAGACCGCGCGACGCTGCGCATCTCCAGCCAGCACATCGCCAACTGGCTGCGCCACGGCGTCGTCACCGAGGCCCAGGTGATGGAAAGCCTCAAGCGCATGGCGCCGGTGGTGGACCGTCAGAACGCCAACGACCCGCTGTACCGTCCGCTGGCGCCGGACTTCGACCGCAACATCGCCTTCCAGGCGGCGGTCGAACTGGTGATCGAAGGCACCCGACAGCCTAACGGCTACACCGAGCCGGTGCTGCACCGTCGCCGCCGCGAGTTCAAGAAGGCCAACGGCCTGTAACCCGCGCTGACGCCGGAGACGAAAAAGCCCTGATCTTGCGGTCAGGGCTTTTTTTTGGGGTGCGCCTTGGCTGACGCCATCGCCAGCAGGCTGGCTCCCACCTGGTCTTGCAGCGTTCGCAGGTACCGCATTCACCCAAGATTCCGTGTGGGAGCCAGCCTGCTGGCGATGGCGTCAGCAAAAACACCGCAGATCAAGACTGTCACTACCGCAACGGGAAAGTAACCGGGTTCAAAAGAGGGGGGGAGCAGATACCGGCCTCACAAACCTTCACAGCAAGGTCAGGGCGCCATCCCCAATTCACGCCTCGCCAACTGCAGCAGCTTGGCGGTGTCGATGGGCTTGAGCAGAAAGTCCACCACGCTCAGGTGCATGGCGGCGATGGCGTCCTTCACCGAGGCGTCGCCGGACACGATGATGATCGGCAGGGCCGCGCGCTCCGACTCGCGCACCCGACGAATCAGCTCAAGCCCCCCCACGTGCTCCATGCGCAGGTCGGTGATCACCAACCCGATCCGCCGTTTGTTGTCCGTGTCGGGCATCAGCATCCTGAGCGCCTCTTCGCCGCTGGAGGCGGTCACGCAATCGATGCCGTCCAAGGCGAGGATCTCCGCCAGCAACTCCCGGGCGTCCTTGTCGTCGTCGACGATCAATGCCCGTTGAGGCGGCAGCGCGGGCTCGAGCATGACGTCCCGCAGCGCCTCCTGTTCGGCGTCGCTCAAAATATCGTGATCGGACATGGCGTTCTCTACGTAGGCAAGTCGTTCCCCTGGCACAGTGGTCAGACATCGTTGGACAGAGCTTCAATGTGCACTTCGTCGGATTGTTTTCCAAGGGGCCGGAAAAAGAAAATCCGACTGATAACGTAGGGCATTTCCGAAATGCCCCGAACGGCATTGCCCACCTAGACTTACGTCCAATGGGCACCCCGGCCGCAGGGGCCGACCATGGCGACAACGCTCCAACAACAATTCAAAGAAACTGCGGTCATGGTCATGAGTAAAGCGGACGCCTTCACCCAGGCAGGGAAAACCGCCGTATTGCAGAACATCCAGGGCACCCTGCAATTCCTTCAGCGCTTCCCGCCCTTCAATCAGATGGAACATGCCCACCTGGCCTACCTGGTGGAGCAGTGCCAACTGCGCTTCTACGGCCAGGGCGAGAGCATCGTCAAACCCGCCGACGGGCCGGTCGAACACTTCTACATCGTCAAGCAGGGCCAGGTGGTCGGCGAACGGCCCCATACCGCCAAGGGCGGCACCGAAACCACGTTCGAAATCACCGCCGGCGAGTGCTTTCCCCTCGCCGCCCTGCTCGGCGAACGGGCGACCCGCACCGAACACCTGGCCGGCGAAGACACCTTCTGCCTGCAACTGAACAAACCGGCGTTCATCAAACTGTTCGCGCTCTCCGGGCCGTTCCGCGATTTCGCCCTGCGCGGCGTCAGCAGCCTGCTGGACCAGGTCAACCAGCAGGTCCAGCAAAAGGCCGTGGAGACCCTCGGCACCCAATACTCGCTGAACACCCGCCTCGGCGAACTGGCGATGCGGCATCCGGTGACCTGCGCCCCGGCCACGCCGTTGCGCGACGCGGTGAAGCTGATGCACGAGCAGCAGGTCGGCAGCATCGTCGCCGTGGACGGGCACAAGGCGCCGCTGGGGATCTTCACCCTGCGCGACCTGCGCCACGTGGTGGCCGAAGGCGTCGGCGACCTGAGCGAACCCATCGAACGCCACATGACCCCGTCGCCCTTCTGCCTGTCGCCGGACCACAGCGCGTTCGACGCGGCCATCGCCATGACCGAGCGGCACATCGCCCATGTCTGCCTGGTCAAGGAGCAGCGCCTGTGCGGCGTGGTGTCCGAGCGCGACCTGTTTTCCCTGCAGCGGGTCGACCTGGTGCACCTGGCGCGCACGATCCGCAGCGCCCAGCGCGTCGAGCAACTGGTGGCCCTGCGCGGCGAGATCGGCCAACTGGTGGAGCGGATGCTGGCCCACGGCGCGTCGTCCACCCAGATCACCCATATCATCACGCTGCTCAACGACCACACCGTGTGCCGGGTGATCGAACTGACCCTGGCCGACAAGGGCGATCCCGGCGTGCCCTTCAGTTGGCTGTGCTTCGGCAGCGAGGGCCGACGCGAACAGACCCTGCACACCGACCAGGACAACGGCATCCTGTTCGAGGCCCGCGACGCGGCGCACGCCGCCGAGATCCGCGGCAAGCTGCTGCCGTTCGCCCAGCAGATCAACCACAGCCTCGCGCAGTGCGGTTTCGCGTTGTGCAAGGGCAACATCATGGCCGGCAACCCGCAGCTGTGCCTGTCCCGCGCCGAATGGGCCCGGCGCTTCGCCGCGTTCATCCGCGAGGCGACACCCGAGAACCTACTGGGATCGAGCATCTATTTCGACCTGCGGGTGGTCTGGGGCGACGGGCAAGGCTGCGAGCAACTGCGCCGCGGCATTCTCGAGCAGGTCGGCGACAACCGCCTGTTCCAGCGCATGATGGCCGAGAACGCCCTGCGCAACCGTCCGCCCGTGGGGCGCCTGCGCGAGTTCGTGCTGACGCGCAAGGGCGGCGAAAAGGCCACGCTGGATCTGAAGGTCCAGGGCCTGACCCCGTTCGTCGACGGCGCGCGTCTGTTGGCGCTTGCCCACGGCATCGACGCCAACAACACCCTGGAACGCTTCCGCAGCCTGGTGGAAAAGGACGTCATCGACCGCCTGGACGGCGCAGCCTACGAGGAGGCCTACCACTTCATCCAGCAGACCCGCCTCCAGCAGCATCAGATCCAGACCCGGGAAAACCTGCCGTACTCCAACCGGGTCGATCCCGACAGCCTCAACCACTTGGACCGGCGCATCCTGCGCGAGTCCCTGCGCCAGGCCCAACGCCTGCAAAGCAGCCTGACGTTGCGGTATCAGCTATGAACCTGTTCTCGTGGCTGCGACCGGCCGGGCCCGACCTGCCGGATCCGTTGCGGCAACGGCTGGCGAAGCTGCCGCCGCCCCGCGAGCTGGATGAATGCAGCCTGCGCGAACAGCGCTGGGTGGTGCTGGACCTGGAAACCACCGGGCTGAACCTGAACAAGGACCGCGTGCTGTCGATCGGCGCGGTGGTGATCGAGGACGGCGCGGTGGACTTCGGCCAACAGTTCGAACGCACCCTGCAATGCCGCGAAATGAAGCTGGGGCCCAGCGTGCTGATCCACGGCCTGGGGCCGAGCGCGATCGCCGCCGGCAGCGATCCGGCCGAGGCGCTGCTCGATCTTCTGGAGTTCATCGGCGACAGCCCGGTGCTGGCCTTCCATGCGCCGTTCGACCGGCACATGCTGGGCCGGGCCGTGAAGGAACACCTGGGCCACAAGTTGCAGTCGGTGTTTCTCGACGTGGCGGACCTCGCGCCGCTGCTGTGTCCGCAGGCGCATTTGCGTGAAGCCGGGCTGGACGACTGGATCGGCTGGTTCCGGCTGGAGGTGTTCGAGCGCCATCACGCCAGCGCCGATGCCCTGGCCACCGCCGAACTGGCGCTGATCCTGTTCAGCCGTGCCCGGCAACAGCAGATCCACAGCCCGCTGAACCTGCAGCAGCGCCTGGGCCAGTGGAGGCGCCGGCAACAGGCGCCGTCGTTCTGATCCCCGCTCCGCGACGCAGGGCGGGGAGACGCAGGGCAGGCCTGTTCACAGGCTCATTGTACGGCGACGCCGTCCCGGCTTTTTTGCTTGGCGAGACGGCGCCGTTGGCGTGCGTGCAATCCGACGAAGTAAACCAGCGCCCCGGCCAGATAGAGGGGCCACAACGTAATGAGCACGACTTGCAGCCACACATCCAGCATGTCCCCGCCTTCGCGGAAGAACGTTTTGAGCACCAGGGCCATCACGGGATTGCGCTCGATGGGCCGCTCGTTGTCGTCGATCCAGTTCCAGCCGACTCGCCCTGCCTCGCCCAGCAGTAATGCGCCAATCCATGCCGCCATGAAAATCAGGCTGGGCAATGCGAGGTAAATCAGTTTCATCAGGGTGTTTCTCCGGGTCGGCGTCCGATCGTCTGCAAGCGAACGAACGAAAGGCGAATGACATCATATCGCCATAAACTCCGGCTATCCTACCTTGTTGCCCACCCGTTCGGCACCGCCCGGATCAAGTTTCATCATCCGTCTCACTTACGCCGTCGACGGGATTGATCGCCCGGCGATCCCATCCACAGGCAACGGCGCCTCGGGATTACCCGACCGGTGGCCAATTGCTAACGATTCCCACCTCTGACACAATCGCGAACAATTCTCGTTGGTTAACACTTCCCAGTCGGTGATACATCGTGTCGTCAGCCCAAAGCCCCCACAGTGAGCTCGTCGGTGCGTTGTATCGCGACCACCGCAGTTGGCTGCTGGCCTGGTTGCGGCGCAATGTGGCGTGTCCGCAGCGGGCGGAGGATCTGAGCCAGGACACCTTCGTGCGCCTGCTCGGCCGCGACGAGCTGCCGGTGCCCCGCGAGCCCCGGGCCTTCCTGGTGGCCATCGCCAAGGGCCTGCTGTTCGACTATTTCCGCCGCGCCGCGCTGGAACAGGCCTACCTGACCGAACTGATGCTGATCCCCGAAGGCGAACAGCCGTCGGTGGAAGAACAGCAACTGATCCTCGAAGACCTCAAGGCCATCGACCGGATGCTCGGCCAACTGTCGACCAAGGCCCGCGCCGCCTTCCTCTATAACCGCCTCGACGGCCTCGGCCACGCCGAGATCGCCGAGAAGCTCGGCGTGTCGGTGCCCCGTGTGCGCCAGTACCTGGCCCAGGGCATCCGCCAGTGCTACATCGCCCTGTACGGTGAACCGACATGAGCCCCGCCGGTTCCCGGCCGGTGCCGGCCCATGTGCTGGACGCGGCCATCGCCTGGCAACTGACCCTGGATTCCAGCAGTCCGCTGGAGCGCGAAGAGTTCGCCAAATGGCACGCCGCCAGCGAAGAGCACGCCCGCGCCTGGCGCCAATTGGGCATGCTCGACCAGCGTTTCAGCGTAGCCAAGGGGCCGGCGCGCACGGCCCTGCTGCAATCGCGCGCAGGCATCCGCCGCCGGGTGCGCAAGCTGGGCAGCGGCCTGGCCGGGATGGTGGCGGTGGTCGGCCTGGCCCTGTTCGCCAGCGAGCGCTACCTGCCGCTGGACTACTGGCTGGCCGACCAGCGCACCGCCACCGGCGAACAGCGCACCGTGCGCCTGACGGACGGCACCTTGCTCAACCTCAACACCCACAGCGCGGTGGATGTGCGCTTCGATCAGCGGCAACGGCTGATCGTGCTGCAGGAAGGCGAAGTCCTCATCGAGACCGGCCACGGCGATGCCCGGCCGTTCATCGTCGAGACCCGCGAAGGCAGCATGCGGGCGCTGGGCACGCGGTTCCTGGTCAAGCGCGAAGAACACGGCACGCGCCTGAGCGTGCTGCAGTCGGCGGTGGCCGCCCATCCGCAGAGCGACCTGCAGGAGCGCATCCTGCGCGAAGGCCAGCAGGTGCTGATCCGCCGCGACGGCCTGGATCCGGTGGCGACGCTCGACCCCGGCGCCGATGCCTGGACCCGCGGCATGCTGGTGGTGGACAATGCCCGGCTGGAAGACCTGGTGCGCGAGATCGGCCGCTACCGCCGCGGCCATCTGGGCACCGCGCCGGAGGTCGCCGACCTGCGCATCACCGGCAGCTTCCCGCTGCACGACACCGACAAGGCCTTGAGCGCCCTGCTGCCGACCCTGCCGGTGCAGATCGAACACCACACGCCGTGGTGGGTCACCGTCGCCAAGGCCGATGCCAAGCCCTGAAGAATCGCGTTGTCCGCACGTTCGCCATCGCGCCCCCACATGGAATCCCGAGAACACCCGCAAACCTGGGGGAGCGGGCTGCTCGCGACAGGGCCATCCGCCGCACCGAAGAGGGCTGACCCCGCCGCCCGAAAAAATTTCACCCAGCCCTATCACTTTTCGAATCTCGTCCGGCACACAGGCAATTGAGAAATATTTCCATTCAGGAGCCGCCGTATGTCCCGTTCGCTAGACACCTTGTTGCGCCCCAGTTTGCTGGCGGTCGCCATCGCCCTCTGCACCCCGCTGGCCAGCAGCCAACTGATCGCCGCTGAACAGGCGTCGAACGTACGCGCGTACAACCTGCCGGCGGCGCCGCTGTCCACCACCCTGAACCAGATCGCCAGCCAGGGCGGCCTCGCGCTGTCGCTGGATCCCGCGCTGGCGGCCGGCAAGACCTCGGCGCCGGTCAACGGCCAGTACGATGCGGCCGGCGCCCTGCGCGCGGCCCTGCGCGGCACCGGCCTGCAACTGGAGCAGAGCGGCACCGGCACCTACACCCTGGTGGCCGTGCCGGACGGCGTGATGGCCCTGCCGGAAACCTCGGTGATCGGCGTCGAGAACACGGAAAGCGCCTGGGGCCCGGTCGAAGGCTACACCGCCACCCGCACCGCCGCCGGCACCAAGACCGACACCGCGCTGGTCGAAGCCCCGCGCTCGATCTCCGTCGCCACCCGCCAGCAGATGGACGACCGCAGCGTGCACAGCCTCGATGACGCCGTGCGCTACATGCCCGGCATCACCGCCAGCAGCTACGGCAGCGACACCCGCGCCGACTGGCTGCGCGTGCGCGGCTTCGAACCGACCCAGTTCCTCGACGGCCTGCCGCTGCCCAAAGGCGTCTACGCCAACCCGAAACAGGAAACCTGGAACCTGGACCGCCTCGCCCTGCTGCGCGGCCCGGCCTCGTCCGTCTACGGCCAGACCCCGCCGGGCGGCCTGCTGGACATGGTCAGCCGGCGTCCCAGCGACATCGCCAGCAGCGAGATCCAACTGCAGTACGGCAGCGACAACCACCGCCAGATCAACTTCGCCAGCACCGGCAAGATCGACGACGCCGGTCAGTTCCTCTACGGCATCAGCGGCGTGGTGCGCGACAGCGGCACCCAGATCGACCACGTCGACAACAAGCGCTACAACATCGCGCCGAGCCTGACCTGGAACATCGACGACGACACCAAGTTCACCCTGCTGACCCAGTTCACCCGCGACGATACCGGCATCACCAGCCAGTTCCTGCCGGTGCAGGGCACCAAGATCGACATGCCGTTCGGCAAGGTCTCGCACCACAAGAACCTGGGCGATCCGGACTGGGAATACTACGACCGCACCTACTACGCGCTGGGCTATGCCTTCGAGCACCGCCTCAACGACGTGTGGCAGTTCAAGCAGAACCTGCGCTACACCAAGTCGGACCTGTCGTTCCAGGGCATCACCGTCGGCTCCTACCCGTTCACCCAGGTGGACAACGAAGGCAACGTCGGCCGCTCGACCACCATCGTCGACGAAGACATCAGCCAGTTCGCCGTGGACAACAACTTCCAGGCCGACTTCGCCACCGGCGACATCCGCCACACCCTGCTGCTGGGCCTGGATCACCAGCGCAGCAACACCAACTACACCTCGATCTTCGGCAGCGCGCCGTCGATCAACGTGAACAACCCGATCCACGGGTTGCCGATCACCCGTCCGGCGCGCTCCACCGCGTTCTACGACTACGACCAGAAGACCCACCAGACCGGCCTGTACGTGCAGGACCAGATGGCCCTCGACCAATGGCGCCTGACCCTCGGCGGCCGCGAGGACTGGGTGCACACCGGCACCAAGTTCTTCAACAAGGGCAACGCCACCAGCACCGACCGCGACAAGGCCTTCAGCGGCAACGCGGCGCTAAGCTACGTGTTCGACAACGGCTTCGTGCCGTACATCTCCTACGCCGAGTCCTTCCAGCCCACCAGCGGCGCCGATTCCAGCTCCACCGAATCGCTCAAGCCGACCGAAGGCAAGCAGTGGGAAATGGGCATCAAGTACCAGCCGCCCGGCAGCAAGACCCTGCTGACGGCCGCCGTGTATGACCTGACCCAGAAAAACGTGTCGGTCACCACCACCGTCAACAACATCCCGCTCACCAGCCAGACCGGCGAAGTGAAGGTCAAGGGCCTGGAGCTGGAAGCGGTCTCCGACGTCACCGACAACCTGAAGGTGATCGCCGCCTACACCCTGGCCAAGTCCGAAGTGCAGAAAGGTGACGACAAGGGCAACCGCCTGCAACTGATGCCGAACCAACAGGCGTCCCTGTGGGCCGACTACACCTGGCACACCGGCGTGCTCGACGGCTTCGGCATCGGCGCCGGCGCCCGCTACACCGGCAATACCTACGGCGACAAGGCCAACACCTGGCTGGGCAAGGCCGACGCCTACACCGTGTTCGACGCCGCCGTGCACTACGACCTCGGCCGCCTGGACAACAGCCTCAAGGGCGCGTCGGTGGCCATCAACGCCACCAACCTGCTGGACAAGGACTACATCTCCACCTGCGACAGCTTCTACTGCTACTACGGCGACCAGCGCAGCGTCGTCGCCAGCGCCACCTACAAGTGGTAAGCGACTGAGCTGAACCGGCCCCGCAGCCAGGCCGTCCCCCCGGGGACGGCTTTGGCGTTTCTGAAGGTCATGAAATGAAAAGCAAAACAATTCGTCGCTGGTCGTTCGTGCACACCTGGACCAGCCTAATCTGCACCGTGTTCCTGCTGCTGTTGGCCCTGACCGGCCTGCCGCTGGTGTTCCACCACGAGATCGAACACCTGCTCGGCGACGCGCCGGAGTTTCGCGAAATGCCCGCCGACACCCCGCGCCTGAACCTGGCGCAACTGGTGGAGGCCGCCGAACGCCATCGTCCCGACGAAGTCGTGCAGTACTTCGGTTTCGAAGAGGACGAACCCAACGGCGTACTGGCGATCATGGCGAAGACCGCCGGCACCGAGCCCAACTCGTCGCACTCCTTCATGCTCGATGCCCGCACCGGCGAAGCCGTGGAGACGCCGGCGGCCAACGGCGGCCTGATGCTGTTCATCCTGCGCCTGCACGTGGACATGTTCGCCGGCCTGCCGGGCAAGCTGCTGCTGGCGTTCATGGGGGTGTTGTTCGTGGTGGCGATCGTCTCCGGCACGGTGCTGTACCTGCCGTTCATGCGCCGGCTGGAGTTCGCCACCGTGCGCCGGGACAAGTCCGCCCGCCTGCGCTGGCTCGACCTGCACAACCTGATCGGCGTCGTCACCCTGACCTGGGCGCTGGTGGTGGGGGTCACCGGCGTCATCAGCGCCTGCGCCGACCTGCTCATCTCCGCCTGGCGCAACGACGCGCTCGCCGCCCTGGTCGAGCCCTACCGCGACGCGCCGCCGCTGACCCTGCGGGCACCGGCCACCCGCCTGCTCGACATCGCCGCCGAAGTCGCGCCGGACATGCAGCCGGACTTCATCGCCTTCCCCGGCACGCGGTTCTCCAGCGAGCACCATTACGCGGTGTTCATGAAGGGCGGCACCCACCTGACCTCGCACCTGCTGACGCCGGTGCTGATCGACGCCAGCACCCTTGAGGTCACGGCCGTGGCCGAGCGGCCGTGGTACATGGACGCCATGGGCATGTCGCAGCCGCTGCACTTCGGCGACTACGGCGGCATGCCGATGAAAATCCTCTGGGCCACCCTCGATGTGCTGACCATCATCGTGCTCGGCAGCGGCGTGTACCTGTGGGTGGTGCGGCGCAAGGCGGCCAAGGCCCTGCCGCAAGCGACGGAGGCGTCAGCATGAAGCCGCGCCGGTCGAATTTCTGGAAAGTCTTCAGCACGCCGCTGGTGATCGCACTGCTCAGCGCCGCCGGGCTGTTCGCGGCGCTGCTGGGGGACGGGATCTGGGACGCCTTGAGCTGGATCGGCCTGGGCGTGCCGGCGTGGCTGGGGATGAGGGGATTGCTCGCGCGCCGGTGAGCGTGCAGGCCTGTCGGGCCTCATCGCGGGCAAATCGAAAGGGCCCAACCAGACACCATCAAGCCCTCGCCAGCCGCGCCGGAACTCTCTAGGCTAGACCTCTGCATTTTCGCCGATTGCCGAGGTTTGCCCATGTCCGCCCCCAGCATGACCCTGTTCCACAACACCCTGTCCCCATTCGTGCGCAAGATCATGGTGCTGCTGCACGAGACCGGCCAGCAGAACCGCGTGGCCCTGCACGATTGCGTCCTCAGCCCCGTCAGCCCGGACGCGGCGCTGAACCACGACAACCCCCTGGGCAAGATCCCGGCCCTGCGCCTGGCCGACGGCAACGTCATCCATGACAGCCGGGTGATCCTCGACTACCTCGACCATCAGCACGTCGGCAACCCGCTGATCCCCCGCGACGGCTCGGCCCGCTGGCGGCGCCTGACCCTGGCCTCGATGGCCGACGGGATCATGGACGCCGCCGTCACGGTGCGCTACGAACAGGCCCTGCGCGCCCCGGAAAAGCACTGGGAAGAATGGCTCGACGCCCAGCGCGACAAGATCCGCCGCACCCTCGCCCTGCTGGAGCGCGACGCCATCGCCGAACTCACCAGCCACTTCGACATCGCCGCGATCAGCCTGGCCTGCGCCTTGGGCTACCTCGACCTGCGCTTCCCGGACATGGACTGGCGCACGGCCAACCCGCAACTGGCCAACTGGTACTTCGAGGTGAGCCAGCGGCCTTCGATGATCGCGACGATGCCCAAGGCCTAGGCCGGCCGTCCGGGCCTCACCGCGAGCGGCCTTTCTCCCACACGTGTCTGCGGCTCCGTGCGGGAGCGAGCCTGCTCGCGACGGCGCCACCTCGGCTGCTCCGGCAACCACCCAAGAATCAGCGTCACCAAAACCTGCGCCTCGCGCCGGTCCTCGCGCAACCCCAACGACCGGCTCATTGCACCGCCCCCAGGTCGAACTCCAGCGGCTTGGCCGGTTTCTGCCCGATCCCGTACCAGTCCAGCTTGCGGGTCAGCACCATGAACACGCCCAGCAGCCCGAACAACAGCAGCGAGCCCATCAGCAGCGCGTAGTCCTCGGCGCTCAGCAAGCCGTAGAGCAGGCCGTACAGCGCCGCCAGCCCCGCCGAGAAACTCAGGCCGTGGCGCACGCTGCGCAGCACATGGCACACGTAGAAACCGATCAGCAGCACACAGGCGCCGGCCGACAGCAGATACGCCAGGGCAAAGCCGATGTGCTCCGACAACGACAGCAGCAACAGATAGAAGAACGCCAGCGCCACGCCCACCAGCGCATATTGCACCGGGTGCACCGCCAGGCCTTTGAGCACCTCGAACAGGAAGAAGCCGGCGAAGGTCAGGACGATGAACAGCAGCGCATATTTGATCGCCCGGTCGCTCTTGAGGTATTGATCCACCGGATCGATGAAGCTCACGCCGAAGCGGCGCCCGTTGAACCCTTCGCAATCCCCCGCCACGCAGTGCTGCATGGCCTCCTGCAGGTTGGTGGAGAAGAACGAGGTCTGCCAGTCGGCGGTGAAGCCCTGATCGGTGATCTCCCGTTTGGCCGGCAGGAAGTTGCCGACGAAGCTGGGATGCGGCCAGTTCGCGGCCAGGCTCACACGGCTGGTCTTGCCCACCGGCAGCACCTGCAGCGAGCCGGTGCCTTGCAGGCGCAGGTCGAAGCCGAACGTCAGCTGCGTGGCCTTGCCGGCGTCCAGCGGCGGCAGCGTCACCCGCACGCCTTCGCCGAGCCAGCCCACTTCGGTGCCGGGCACGAAGTCCAGGCGCTGGCCGTCGAGTTCCAGCTTCAGCGCGTTTTCGATGCCGCGGATGTCGCTGATGGCCACGGCCAGGAACGGCGCCTCGAACCGGTAGTCGGCGAAGTCTTCCTTGATGCCCAATTGCGCCGGCAGCGAGAAATGCCCGCTGAGGCGGTTGTCGGCATGGAACAGCCTGGCCTCGTAGATGCCGCGGGCACGCAGTTCGGTCTGCACCTGGCCGTCGAGCTCGAAGCGCTCCGGCAGGAAGTACAGCCGTCCGCGGGCTTCGCTGAGCTCTTCATAGCGCTGGTTGGTCTTCTCGTTGGTCTTCCAGATACGGACAGTCTTGCGGTACGGCACCACCATCACCGGCCCGCTCACCTGCTGGCTGTAGCTGGAACTGCGGGCGATGTCTTCCAGCACCCCGTCACGCAACTGCTGGCGCTCGTCGATCACGCCTTCGATCATCAGCAAAGGCACCAGCAACAGCAGGATCAGCAGGGCGATCGCCCCGAGTTTCAATGCAAGGTTCTTGTTCATGGGACTCTCCCTGTTTCGGTGGGCAGAGTCTGGTTGGGCGGTGTGGGGGGAATGTGGGGGATGTGTGGAGTTTGTGTGGAGATTTGGCCTGCCTGATCGCGAGCAGGCTCGCGCCTGCACAAAGACAGCAAAGACAGCGACACGCGCTCAAGGCAGGCGCAGGATCACTTCCACGCCGTTCTCGGCATTGCCGACCGCCATCGAGCCGCCGTGCAGTTTGACCACCTCTTCGACGAAGTTCAGCCCCAACCCCGTGCTTTTGCGCCCGCTGTCCGGGCGGGGCAACGAATAGAACCGCTCGCTCAGGCGCGGCAAGGCGTAATCGGGAATCGGCTCGGCCTCATTGAACAGGCGAACCACCACCTGCCCGCCGTCACGTTCGGCGCTCAAGCGCAGCAAACCGCCGGCCGGCGTGAAGTCCAACGCATTCTCCAGCAGGTTGGCCAGCGCCTGGCGCAACAGGAACGGCTCGCCGGTCAACGCCAAATCCGCCGGGACGGCCTGTTCGACGCGCAATCGCCGGCCCTCGATCCGGGCGACCTGGGCCTGCAACAGTCCGTCCACCAGTTCCGCCAACGGCACCGTCACCTGTTCCTCCAGGGTCTGGCGCTGTTCCACCTGGGCCAGGTTCAGCAGCCGTTCGATCAACTGCTGCATCCGCGCGCTTTCGCTGTCGATGTTGCCGACGAAGCGTTGCCGGTGCTCCGCCGGCATGTCCCCCTGCAACAGCTCCGCCGCCCCGCGGATCGCCGCCAACGGGCTCTTCAGTTCGTGGGTCAGGGTGTGCACATAGCGTTCGACATAGGCCTTGCCTTCGAGCTGGGTGCGCATCTGCTCCACGGCCGTGGCCAGTTGCGCCAGCTCGCCGCCGCGATAGTGCGGCACTTGCGCCCGGCGGCCCTCGCTCACGGCCTGGGCGTAGCCGGTCAAACGGTGCAGGGCCCGGCTCAGCCACCACGACAGCAACGCGCCGAACAGCAGGCCGAGGCCGATCAGCGCGGCGCCGTAGCCCAGCAACCGGCGCTCGGTGCGGTCCACGTACGGTTGCAGGGAGCTGTTGGGCTTGGCCACCGTCACCACGCCGATGATTTGCCCGCTGTCGCGGATCGGCGCGCCGACGTGCATCACCGACGAGGCCGGGTCGTCCGGGTCGCTGCGGCTGGAGCGGGCGCCGTACTCGCCGCGCAGGGTCAGGTAGACGTCGTTCCAGCGCGAATAGTCCTGGCCCACTGCGGCGCCGCTGGAGTCCAGCACCACGATGCCGTTGGCGTCGGTGACGTAGATGCGGTGGTTGACCTGGTTCTTCGGCAGGCCCCAGATCGTCGCCTTCGGCTGGCGCTCGCCATAGGCGCGCAGCAGCTGCGGCCAGCGGTTCTGGTTGAGGGTGCCGGCCTTGAAGTCGTCGCGCAGGATCTCCGCCATCAGGTTGGCGGTGTCCACCAGGGTCTCTTCGGTGGACTGGCGCACGCCGGGGCGGATCTCTTCCATGACGGTGTTGAGCACGAAATAGCCGGTCAGGCCGATGAACAGCACGTACACCAGAAAGATCCGCAGCCCCAGCGGCATCAGCTGTGCCCCGGACTGTAGCTGTAGCCGAGGCCGCGATGGGTCTGGATCGGCTCGGCGTCGGCGCGCACCAGGCGCAGCTTGGCGCGCACGCTCTTGATGTGGCTGTCGATGCTGCGCTCGTAGCCGGCATCGGCGGCCACGCCCAGGGCATCGAGCAGCTGTTCGCGGCTGAACACCCGCTCCGGCTGTTCGAGCAGGCATTGCAGCAGGCGGAACTCATGGCGGGTCAGGCTCAGGGCCTGGCCTCGGTAGCAGATCTGCACGCGCTCGGCATCGATGCGGAACAGGGCCGAGGCGGCCTCGACGGCCGGGCGCGGGGCCATGCGCTTGAGGATTGCCCGTACCCGCGCCGCGACTTCCCGGGGGCTGAACGGCTTGACCACATAGTCGTCGGCGCCGATCTCCAGGCCCACCACCCGGTCGATCTCGGCGTCCCGGGCGCTGAGGAACAGCACCGGCACTTCCGAGAACCTGCGCAGTTGCCGGCAGGTCTCGAAACCGCTGATGTCCGGCAGGCCGATGTCGAGGATGATCAGGTCGGCCGGGGTCTGGCGCTGATGGGCGAGCGCGGCGGCGCCGAGGCTCAGCCACGTGGTGGTGAACCCCTCGCCTTGCAGGGCAAAGATCAGCGTGTCGGCAATCGCCGCTTCGTCTTCGACAATCAGAATGTGAGGCATGGCGTCCGAGCCTGTGGATTGGTGCGCGAACGGTGCCCCAAGCCTCGCCTTACGTCAATGAGACCACTTCGGCATCAGCAATCGGGCTTGTCGGCGGTGAAGCGCCGCGCCGGGTTCACCGCCGCGCCGAACTCGCGCAAGGCCTTGGCCCCGATCAGCAACGGATAGTTGAAGCTGCTGCGGTCGGTCAGGTTGACCTCCACGGTGCGTTTGACGTTGCCCAGGCACAGCTCCAGGTCGACCACCGGACGCTTGGCGACCTCGACGCTGTCGCCCTCTTCGCCTTCCTCCTCGGAGCGGTTCTTGATCTTGCTGATCCGCGCCACCTTGTGCTCGTAGACCTTGTTGTCGGCGCCTTTGGTGGCGAGGCGAAAGCGCACCCACTCGTCGCCGTCGCGGGTGAAGGTCTCGATGTCCTTGGCCGACAGCGACGCGGTCAGTGCGCCGGTATCCATCTTCGCCTTGAGCACTTGGCCGCCGATTTCCGGCAGCGCGATGTATTCGTAGCGACCGTACAGGGTCGGTTCGGCGGCCATGACCGGCAAGGCCACCAGGGAAAGCAATGCAAGGAGGGATTTCACGTTGAGGGCTTCCTTGGGAAATGGGGGCGTCAGACGCCGAACTCTAGACCGCTGAAAATCACAATAGTTGATCACGCGCCGGCCTCTGCGGCGAGGGCGCCTGCTGGCGCCGGGACGGTTGCGCAGCCGGCGGAGGCAGGCGCCCTCGCCACCAGGGATCAACCCTACCCGCGCACAGGTGAAACATTTGTCACCGACGATTTGGCCTGTCGCCCGAAGCCACTTATCATGGCGCGCCCATCCGCTTTCATAGAGTCGCTTATGCGCCGCCTGCTCACCGGCTGTCTCGTCACCCTGCTGCTGTTGCTCAACACCCTGGCGCTGTTCGGCCCGCTGATGGTGTTCGCCTTGCTCAAGCTGATCCTGCCGGGACGCCTGCGCGACGTCGCTTCGGGGGCGGTGATGTGGATCGCCGAGACCTGGGCGGAGATCGACAAGCTGATCTTCCGCCTGTGCATCCCCACGCAGTGGGACATCCGCGGCGGCGGCGACCTGCGCGGCGACACCTCGTACCTGGTGGTCAGCAACCACCAGTCCTGGGTCGACATCCCGGCGCTGATCCAGACCCTCAACCGGCGCACGCCGTTCTTCAAGTTCTTCCTCAAGAAAGAGCTGATCTGGGTGCCGTTCCTGGGCCTCGCCTGGTGGGCGCTGGACTACCCCTTCATGAAGCGCTACACCAAGGCGTTCCTGGCCAAGCACCCGGAACTGGCCGGCAAGGACCTGGAGATCACCAAGGCCGCGTGCGAACTGTTCAAGCGCCAGCCGGTGACCGTGGTCAACTACCTGGAAGGCACCCGCTTCACCGCGGCCAAGAGCGCCCAGCAGCAATCGCCGTTCAGCCACCTGCTCAAGCCCAAGGCCGGCGGCGTGGCGTTCGTGCTGGCGGCGATGGGCGAACAGCTGGACGCGATCCTCGACGTGACCGTGGTCTACCCGCAAGAGAAGATCCCGGGGTTCTGGGATCTGATCAGCGGCAACGTGCCCCGCGTGATCATCGACATCCAGACCCGCGAGCTGGATCCGACCCTGTGGCAGGGCGACTACGAGAACGACCCGGCCTTTCGCGAAAAGGTCCAGGGCTGGGTCAACCAGCTCTGGACCTTGAAGGATCGGCGCATCGCCGAACTGAAGAACGAACGCCGCTGACTCAACTGCCGGCGCCGGTGCCCCAGATACTGCCCAGGCTCTGCAGCAGCGGGCCGCCGACGCCCTGCTGACCGAGGAACTGCAGCAGCACCGGGGCAAACTGGCCGACCATGCCGCTGTCCATGCCCAAGGCACCGAAGGCGTTGTTCAGGTCGTTGGTGTCCTTGACGTTGCCCAGGGCGTTGTCCAGCCCGGCGGACTTGCCCGAAGAACCCAACAGCCCGCTCAGCATGGCCAGGTTGCCCGCCCCGCCCGACAGCTGGTCGATGCCCGGCACGCTCTTGGCCAGCTCCGAGTAGTCGGTGTTGCTGAGCTGGTTCTTCGCCAGCCCCAGCATGGCGCTGGTGCCGCCCACCGCCTGTTGCGGGGTGACGTTCAACGCGCCCAGGGCGTTGAGCAGGCCGGCGGTCTGCGAGGTCGGCGCAGCATCCGCGGCCTTGTCGCCGCCCTGCATGCCCGCCACCGCGCCCGCCACGTCGTTCAGGCTGAAACCGGCGAACACGGGGCCGGCCAGCGCCATCAGCGAGGCCAGGGCAATACCGCGCGAAATCTTCATTCAGACATCCTCTTGTGGCATCAAAGCCGCCCGACAGGCAGCGAAACTGCCGGTTTGACCGGGCATCCGCCGGCATGTTCCGGGGCGGTGCGGCCATATTCCGCGTGCCGGTGTCCATACATCGTGAAAAGGACCTCAGGGCGCCGCTGCCGGTCAGCGATAACACCGTCGGCGACTATCAAGAAATGCACTAAAGGACTGTCATATCTGACAGTTACCCGATGGCGGATCCTCACCTACATTGAATCTGCGGTCTCGGAAAGGGTACGCCCGCCTGACGAAGGCGGCCGACCCGTTATTCAGTCAAGCGAGCGGGAAGTGCAGAGCATGGCAATCAGACAGGACGGTACAGTCAAATGGTTCAACGATGAAAAGGGTTACGGGTTCATCACCCCGGAATCCGGCCCGGATCTCTTCGTGCATTTCAGAGCCATTGAGGGCAGCGGCTTCAAAAGCCTCAAAGAAGGTCAGAAAGTAACGTTTGAGGCCGTACAAGGACAAAAAGGCATGCAAGCGGACAAGGTTCAAGTCAAAGACTGAGGCACCCTTGAACCGGCGCACCACTCCGCGTCTGTCCCACCGCAGGCGCGGGTAACCCATACGGGAGAGGCGGCGATGGAGAGACGTTGGCGCGACTGCGATGAACCGAACAAGGCCGAGATGACGGACGCGCCAGAGGAGTGGGCGATGCAGGCCAATCTGTCCTCCCCTTCCATCATCTTTTGCATCGACCCGTCGGATCCGTTGATGAAGCGGATCAAGGCCGGGCAAACCGTCACGTACGAACTGGTGCGCGGAGACAACGGTCAGTGGTATGCCATCGATATCCGGCTGGAGTCTGACGCGACAGAGGAAGACAACTTTGACACCGCCTGACGCCTGCTCCCATTTTCCGTCGACAAACAAAAAACGGCGCCCCTCAGGCGCCGTTTTCCTTTTGCCGCTCTGGCCTCAGGCCGCGCTGAACAGCTTGTGCGGATCGATCACAAACTTCTTCGGCACGCCGGCGTCGAACTCGCCGTAGCCTTCCGGTGCCTGGTCGAGGCTGATGACCTGCACGCCCACCACTTCGGCGATGTTGATGCGGTCCCACATGATCGCCTGCATCAGCTGACGGTTGTACTTCATCACCGGGGTCTG
The DNA here is from genome assembly GCF_002112565.1 of Pseudomonas sp. R25(2017). Lineage (NCBI taxonomy): Bacteria > Pseudomonadati > Pseudomonadota > Gammaproteobacteria > Pseudomonadales > Pseudomonadaceae > Pseudomonas > Pseudomonas sp. R25(2017). The sequence continues at coordinate 24,652 of NZ_NEHZ01000029.1, read as the reverse complement.
CCCTGTGTGGAAGCTGTGGGACTTGGCCCAGCCCAGACCGAAGCGGATGCTTAGGCTGCCCATCTTCGCCGCCGCGTCCACCGCGCCCGGATCCTCGGTCACGTACAGGCCCGGAATGCCGATCTTGCCGGCCACGCGCACCACGCCCATCAACGAGTTGAGCACCGTGGCCGGGGCTTCCTGTTTCACGCCGTCGTGGCCATGACCACGGGCTTCGAAGCCGACGCAGTCCACCGCGCAATCGACTTCCGGCTCACCCAGCAGCGCAGCGATCTGCTCATGCAGCGGCGCGTCCTTGGACAGGTCGACGATCTCGAAGCCCTGGGCCTTGGCGTGGGCCAGGCGGATCGGGTTGACGTCGCCGACGATCACCACCGCCGCGCCCAGCAGGCGCGCCGAGGCGGCCGAAGCCAGGCCGACGGGGCCGGCGCCGGCGATGTACACGGTGCTGCCCGGCCCTACGCCGGCGGTCACGGCACCGTGGTAGCCGGTCGGCAGGATGTCGGAGAGGCAGGTCAGGTCGCGGATCTTCTCCATGGCCTTGTCGCGGTCCGGCAGCTTCAGCAGGTTGAAGTCGGCGTACGGCACCAGCACGTACTCGGCCTGGCCGCCGGTCCAGTCGCCCATGTCGACGTAGCCGTAGGCACCGCCGGCGCGGGCCGGGTTGACGGTCAGGCAGACGCCGGTGTGCTGTTCCTTGCAGGAACGGCAGCGCCCGCAGGCCACGTTGAACGGAACGGACACCAGGTCGCCGATCTTCAGGCTCTCGACGTCGCTGCCCTTCTCGATCACCTCGCCGGTGATCTCATGGCCCAGCACCAGCCCGACCTGGGCGGTGGTGCGACCGCGCACCATGTGCTGGTCGGAGCCGCAGATGTTGGTGGAAACCACACGCAGGATGACACCGTGCTCGATTTTCCTGCCGCGCGGATCCTGCATTTTCGGATAGTCGATCTTCTGCACTTCGACCTTGCCAGCGCCGAGATACACCACACCACGATTGCCAGACATGCTTTCACCTCGCTGTTGTTTTTATGGAACCGCGCCGCCCAGGCAGGCCGCGCGTTGAGTGCTCGGGTACAGATGCTGAATCTTGTGTCGCCTGTTATGGCCTCATCGCTGGCAAGCCAGCTCCCACAGGATCCCTGATGGGTTCAAGATCTGTGTACGACACAAATCCCTGTAGGAGCTGGCTTGTCGGACCGCCGCAACGCAGCGAAACCAATCTAAAGAACGACCGTGCGGTTGGCGTTGAGGAACACCCTCCGCTCGATGTGATAGCCCACGGCCCGCGCCAGGGTCAGGCCCTCGATGTCGCGCCCCTTGGCGATCAGGTCTTCGGGGTAATGGCTGTGGTCCACGGCCTCGACGCCCTGGGCGATGATCGGCCCCTCGTCCAGGTCGTTGTTGATGTAGTGCGCCGTGGCACCGACCAGCTTCACGCCCTTGTTGTAGGCCTGGTGGTACGGTTTGGCGCCCTTGAAGCCCGGCAGCAGCGAGTGGTGGATGTTGATCGCCTTGCCGTCGAGCTTGCGGCACAGTTCCGGCGACAGCACCTGCATGTAGCGGGCGAGGATCACCAGTTCGGCGCCGGCCTCCTCGATCACCTGCCACACCTGGCGCTCCTGGGCCGGTTTGTCGTTGGGGTCGAGGGGGAAATGGTAGTAGGGAATCTGGTGCCAGTCGGCCAGCGGCTTGAGGTCCGGGTGGTTGGACACCACCGCCGCCACGTCCATCGACAACTGGCCGATGCGCTGGCGGTAGAGCAGGTCGTTGAGGCAGTGGTCGGCCTTGGAGACCATGATCACCACTTTTGGCCGGTAGTTCGGCGCCGTCAGCTCGAAGACCATGCCGAAGGCCTGGCCGCGCTCGGCGAGGCCGGCGCGGAACGACTGCTCGTCGAAGCCGTCGGGCTGGCGGAACTCCACGCGGATGAAGAACCGGCCCGAGAGCCGGTCATCGAACGAATGGTGCTCGGTGACGTAGCAGCCCTGCTCGTAGAGAAAACGCGTGACCGCGTCCACCGTGCCGAGGACGCTGGGGCAGTCGGCGGTCAGAATCCATGTATCCGGGGCGCGGCTCATAAGGGATCGCTCCTGAAACTTTGATAATCGTTGTTCCCCTGCGAAAGCGGGCAAGCCCGCTTCCGCAGGGGGATGACGATCAGGCCTGGACGCTCAGGCCGTATTCGGCGGCGGCATCCTGCAGCCACAGCCACCAGTAGTCCGAGAAGCTGCGGCGGATCAAAAGCTCCCAGGTGTCTTCGGCGGTGTGGCGGATCATCAGCTGCGACTTGGCGAACACCGTGCCGACCGCCTTGCCCACCGGGAAGTTGTTCGGGTGCACGTCGTAGCTGGTGGACTTCATCAGCACCTGACGCACGTTCGGCCCGCTCAGTTCGAGCAGTTGCTGGCCGCCGCTGACGTTGACGATGGCGATGTGCAGGTCGCCCAGCGCCTCGCGCAGCTTCTGCTCGGCGGCGAACTCTTCGCCGCTCGGCACGATCAGCAGCCACTCGTCCGGGCCCATCCACTGCAGGCTGGTCTCGCCCTTGACGATGACGCTCAGGGCGCCCGGCAGCTCGATGCCCAGGGCCTTGTGCACGCCGGCGGCGAAGGCGGCGTCATGGCCGTCGCCGCGCAGGGTCAGGTGGCCCAGGAGTTTCTTTTCGCGCACGGTCACGCCGGCGTTCTTGCGGCCCTTGCCCACCAGTCCGGCGAGGTCGGCATGATGCAGCGACGACTCGGCCTTGGCCCCGGTGGTCGGGCGTTGTTGGTACACATTGGCTGCGGTCATAAAGCACCCTTTCTGAATTCTGTGTTCCTGTGGGAGCTGGCTTGCCAGCGATAGCGGTGTGTCGGTCTGACGCTATCGCGGCGATGCCGCGGGCCGACAAGCCCACTCCCACAGGGACTGTGGTGTCTCAAATGTTCTGGCGATCGCCTTTCGGATCGAAGAACACCGAAGAAACGATCTCCGCCTCGATCACGCGGCCGTCGGCCAATGGCGCGAACACCCGCTCGCCCAGGCGCTTGAGGCCGCCCTTGACCACGCCCATGGCAAACGAATAGCCCAGGGAGTTGTGCGCGTAGCTGGAGGTCACGTGGCCGACCATGGTCATCGGGATCGCCTGCTTGGTGTTGAACACCAGTTGCGCGCCCTCCGGCAGCCATTGGTTCGGGTCGATCGGCTTGAGGCCCACCAGTTGCTTGCGCTGCTCGCGCACGCAGTCCTCACGGTTCATGCCGCGCTGGCCGATCCACGAGAACGGCTTGGTGCGGCCGACGCACCAGCCCATGTTCAGGTCGTCCGGGGTCATCGAGCCGTCGGTGTCCTGGCCGACGATGATGAAGCCCTTCTCGGCCCGCAGCACGTGCATGGTCTCGGTGCCGTACGGGGTCAGGTTGTACTTCTTGCCGGCCTCGACGATCTTTTCCAGCACGCCCATGGCGTAGTCGGCCTGCACGTTGACTTCGTACGACAGCTCGCCGGTGAACGAGATCCGGAACACCCGGGCCGGCACGCCGCCGACCAGGCCTTCCTTCCAGGTCATGAACGGGAAGCCGTCGCGGTCCAGGTCGATGTCGGTGACTTCGCTCAGCAGCTTGCGGCTGTTGGGGCCCGACAGGGTCATGGTCGCCCAGTGGTCGGTGACGGAGGTGAAGTACACCTTCATGTCCGGCCACTCGGTCTGGTGGTACAGCTCCAGCCACTGCAGCACGCGGGCCGCGCCGCCGGTGGTGGTGGTCATGACGAAATGGTTGTCGGCCAGACACGCCGTCACGCCGTCGTCGAAGACCATGCCGTCTTCCTTGCACATCAGGCCGTAGCGGGCCTTGCCCACGTCGAGCTTGGTCCAGGCGTTGGTGTACACGCGGTTGAGGAACTCACGGGCGTCCGGGCCCTGGATGTCGATCTTGCCCAGGGTCGAGGCGTCCAGCAGGCCGACGCTGTCGCGCACGGCCTTGCACTCGCGCTTGACCGCCGCGTGCAGGTCTTCGCCGTTCTTCGGGAAGTACCAAGGGCGTTTCCACTGGCCGACGTCCTCGAACTCGGCGCCGTTCTTCAGGTGCCAGGCGTGCAGCGCGGTGAAGCGCACCGGCTCGAAGAGGTGCCCGCAGTGCCGGCCGGCCACGGCGCCGAAGGTGATCGGCGTGTAGTTCGGACGGAACATCGTGGTGCCCATCTGCGGGATGGTGATGTTCATCGAACGGGCGGCGATGGCCAGGCCGTTGATGTTGCCCAGCTTGCCCTGGTCGGTGCCGAAGCCCAGCGCGGTGTAGCGCTTGACGTGCTCGACCGACTCGAAGCCCTCGCGGGTCGCCAGTTCGATGGCGGCGGCGGTGACGTCGTTCTGCAGGTCGACGAACTGCTTCGGCGCACGGGCGGTGCCTTTCTCGTGGGGCACCTGGAACAGCGCCAGGGTCGCTTCCTCCAGACGGCTCAGGGCCTTGGGCAAGGTGCCTTCGACCACCGTGAAACCGGCCTCGCTGGCGGCGCGGGCGCCGCCCTCGAAACCGTCGGCCAGCGAATCGCCGAGGCCGTAGACACCGTTAATGCCGCCGACGCAAACGCGTTTCTGCGGCGCTTCGCCCGGCACGAAGCCGAGGATGTCGTCACGCCAGACCGGCTTGCCGCCCAGGTGCGACGCCAGGTGAACCACCGGGCTGTAGCCGCCGGAGCTGGCGATCACGTCGCAGTCCAGCCATTCGCCGGGACTGGTCACGGCATGGGCTTTCACATCGATGGCGGCCACGCGGGCGGCCGTCACGCGCTTGCTGCCCCGGGCCTCGATCACGGCGCTGCCGGTGAGGATGCGGATGCCTTTGGCGCGTGCCTCTTCCACCAGCGCACCGCGCGGGTTGCTGCGGGCGTCGGCGATCGCCACCACTTGCAGGCTGGCGTCGAGCCAGTCCAGCGCCACGCGGTAGGCGTGGTCGTTGTTGGTGCTCAGGACCAGCTTCTTGCCCGGCGCCACGCCGTAACGGCGCACGTAGGTCGAGACCGCGCCGGCCAGCATGTTGCCCGGCACGTCGTTGTTGCCGTAGACCAGCGGACGCTCATGGGCGCCGGTGGCCAGCACCACGCGCTTGGCGCGCACCCGGTGGATGCGCTGGCGCACCTGGCCGATCGGCGCACGGTCACCGAGATGATCGGTGAGGCGTTCGTGAATGGTCAGGAAGTTGTGGTCGTGGTAGCCGTTGACCGTGGCGCGCGGCAACAGCAGCACGTCCGGGGTGTTCTTCAGCTCGGCGATGACGCCGGCGACCCACTCCACGGCAGGCTTGCCGTCGAGGCTTTCGCGGGAGTCGAGCAGGCTGCCGCCGAACTCTTCCTGCTCGTCGGCCAGGATCACCCGGGCGCCGCTGCGCGCAGCGGCCAGCGCGGCGGCCAGGCCTGCGGGGCCGGCGCCGACGACCAGCACGTCGCAGTGCTGGTTCATGTAGTCGTAGCTGTCCGGATCGTTCTCGGTCGGCGAGCGGCCGAGGCCGGCGGCCTTGCGGATGTACTTCTCGTAGGTCATCCAGAACGACTGCGGATACATGAACGTCTTGTAGTAGAAGCCCGGCGGCATCAGCTTGCCGCCGACCTTGCCGAGGATCCCCATCATGTCGTTGTTCACGCTCGGCCAACCGTTGGTGCTGGTGGCGACCAGGCCCTGGTACAGCGCCTGTTGGGTGGCGCGCACGTTGGGGATCTGGGTGGCTTCGGTGGCGCCGATCTGCAGCACCGCGTTCGGCTCTTCGGCACCGGCGGCGAAGATGCCGCGCGGCCGGGAATACTTGAAGCTGCGGCCGATGATGTCGACGCCGTTGGCGATCAGCGCCGACGCTAGGGAGTCGCCCTCGAAACCCTTGTAGCTCTGGCCGTTGAAGGTGAAGCTCAGCACTTTGTTGCGGTCGATCCGTCCACCGTTGGACAGGCGATTGATCTGGCTCATACCTTCTCTCCCAGAGCCTGCGCGGCCGCTTTCGGACTGTCGGCCTTGTCGGTGAATTGCGGCTTGGCGCCGATCTTGTAGGTTTCGAGGATCTCGTAGGTCACGGTGTCGCGGGTGACGTTGAAGTACTGGCGGCAACCGGCGACGTGGTCCCACAGCTCATGGTGCAGGCCGCGTGGGTTGTCGCGGAAGAACATGTAGTCGCCCCACTGCTCGTCGGTGCAGGCGTTCGGATCCAGCGGACGCGGGATGTGCGCCTGGCCGGAAGCGTGGAATTCCTCTTCGGAGCGCAGTTCGCCGCAGTGAGGACAGAAGATGTGCAACATGGGGATTTCTCCTGTTAGTGGGCGACAGCCGCAGCGCCGTGTTCGTCGATCAACGCACCGTTGTGGAAACGGTCGATGGAGAAAGGTGCGGCCAGCGGGTGCATCTCACCCTTGGCCAGACTCGCGGCAAACACGTTGCCCGAGCCAGGTGTTGCCTTGAAGCCACCGGTGCCCCAACCGCAGTTGAAGAACATGTTCGGCACCGGGGTTTTCGAAATGATCGGGCAGGCGTCCGGGGTGGTGTCGACGATGCCGCCCCACTGGCGGTTCATGCGCACGCGGGACAGCACCGGGAACATCTCGACGATGGCCTGGATGGTGTGCTCGATCACCGGGTACGAGCCGCGCTGGCCGTAGCCGTTGTAGCCGTCGATGCCGGCGCCGATCACAAGGTCGCCCTTGTCGGACTGGCTGATGTAGCCGTGCACGGCGTTGGACATGATCACGCTGTCGATGATCGGCTTGATCGGCTCGGACACCAGCGCTTGCAGCGGGTGGGATTCGAGCGGCAGGCGGAAGCCGGCGAGCTTGGCCATGTGGCCGGAGTTGCCGGCGGTGACCACGCCGACGCGCTTGGCGCCGATGAAGCCCTTGTTGGTCTCCACGCCGATGCACACGCCGTTTTCCTTGCGGAAACCGATCACTTCGGTCTGCTGGATCAGGTCCACGCCCAGGGCGTCGGCCGCACGGGCGAAGCCCCAGGCCACGGCATCGTGGCGGGCCACGCCGCCGCGGCGCTGGACGGTGGCGCCCATCACCGGGTAGCGGGTGTTCTTGGAGCAGTCCAGGTACGGGATCTCGTCCGCCACCTGTTTGGCGTCGAGCAGTTCGCCGTCGATGCCGTTGAGGCGGTTGGCGCTGACCCGGCGCTCGGAGTCGCGGATGTCCTGCAGGGTGTGGCACAGGTTGTAGACGCCGCGCTGGGAGAACATCACGTTGTAGTTCAGGTCCTGGGACAGGCCTTCCCACAGTTTCATCGCGTGCTCGTACAGATGCGCCGACTCGTCCCACAGGTAGTTGGAACGCACGATGGTGGTGTTGCGGGCGGTGTTGCCGCCGCCCAGCCAACCCTTCTCGACCACGGCCACGTTGGTGATGCCGTGCTCCTTGGCCAGGTAGTAGGCGGTCGCCAGGCCGTGCCCGCCGCCGCCGACGATGACCACGTCGTAGACCTTTTTCGGGGTCGGCGTGCGCCACATGCGCTGCCAGTTCTCATGGTGGCTGAGGGAGTGCTTGAAGAGGCCGAAGCCCGAATAGCGTTGCATAGTCATTACTCCAGAACCGCTCAGCGATAAACCGGGAAGTCAGCGCACAGGGCCGAGACCTGCTGGGCGACGTTGGCCTCGACGTCGGCGTCGCCGAGGTTGTCGAGGATGTCGCAGATCCAGCCGGCCAGCGTCACGCACTGGGTCACCTTGAAGCCGCGGGTGGTCACCGCCGGGGTGCCGATGCGCAGGCCCGAAGTGACGAACGGCGACTGCGGGTCGTTCGGCACGGCGTTCTTGTTCACGGTGATGTGGGCACGGCCCAGCGCCGCATCCGCGTCCTTGCCGGTGAGGCCCTGACGGATCAGGCTGACCAGGAACAGATGGTTGTCGGTGCCGCCGGACACTACATCGTAGCCACGTTTGACGAATACGCCCGCCATCGCCTGGGCGTTCTCGATCACCTGCTGCTGGTACGCCTTGAAGCCGGGCTCCAGCGCTTCCTTGAAGCACACGGCCTTGGCGGCGATGACGTGCATCAGCGGGCCGCCCTGGGCGCCGGGGAACACGGCGGCGTTGAGCTTCTTCTCGATCTCTTCGTTGGCCTTGGCCAGGATCAGGCCGCCGCGCGGGCCGCGCAGGGTCTTGTGGGTGGTGGTGGTGACCACGTCGGCGAACGGGATCGGGTTCGGGTACAGGCCCGCCGCCACCAGACCGGCCACGTGGGCCATGTCGACGAACAGCAGCGCACCGACCTTGTCGGCGATCTGGCGGAAACGCGGGAAGTCGAGGGTCTTGGAGTACGCCGAGAAGCCGGCGACGATCATCTTCGGCTTGTGCTCGACGGCCAGGCGCTCGACTTCGTCGTAGTCGATCAGGCCGGTGGCGGTGTCGATGCCGTACTGCACGGCGTTGTACAGCTTGCCCGAGGACGACACCTTGGCGCCGTGGGTCAGGTGGCCGCCGTGGGCCAGGCTCATGCCCAGGATCGTGTCGCCGGCCTGCAGCAGGGCCAGGTACACGGCGCTGTTGGCCGAGGAGCCGGAGTGCGGCTGGACGTTGGCGTAGTCGGCGCCGAACAGTTGCTTGGCGCGCTCGATGGCCAGGGCCTCGACCTTGTCCACGTGCTCGCAGCCGCCGTAGTAGCGCTTGCCCGGATAGCCTTCGGCGTACTTGTTGGTCAGGCCGCTGCCCTGGGCCTCCATGACGCGCTTGCTGGTGTAGTTCTCGGACGCGATCAGCTCGATGTGATCTTCCTGACGTTGCTCCTCGGCATTCATCGCCGCCAGCAGTGCATCGTCGTAACCCTGGATCCGGTCTTGCTTGCTGAACATCGCGTCTCTCCCAGCGGCGTCTGTGCGCCATTCGTCTCGGTCAGGCACCGGCGTTTCGGCGGTGCCCTTTGGATGCGATGGTATGACCGGTTCGGACACGTCAAATGCCTACGGACGCCACGCAAAGGCGCGTTTACGACATGGCGCGAAACCGGCGGGCCAGACGCAAGGCCCGACGCCTGGCGATGCCCGCCGCACCGCCGACCTGTGGCAGCCGGCCTGCTGGCTCCCACATGGATCGGTGGTGCAGGCCGGACGGCATCGCTGTACAGTTCCGCAAGCGACATCCCGTGCGCGCCCCGGACGATCTTCGGTACAGTGCGTACCCTCATTGACCAACGGGTCACCACAAGTGCCCCGATCACGGAAGCCGGCCATGACCGACAAGAGCCAACAATTCGCCAGCGACAACTATTCCGGCATCTGCCCCGAGGCCTGGGCCGCCATGGAACAGGCCAACCAGGGCCACCAGCGCGCCTACGGCGACGATGAATGGACCGCCCGCGCCTCGGACCATTTCCGCAGGCTGTTCGAGACCGATTGCGAGGTGTTCTTCGCCTTCAACGGCACCGCCGCCAACTCCCTGGCCCTGGCCTCGATGTGCCAGAGCTACCACAGCGTGATCTGCTCGGAGACCGCCCACGTCGAGACCGACGAGTGCGGCGCGCCGGAGTTCTTCTCCAACGGCTCCAAGCTGCTGATCGCCGGCACCGAGAACGGCAAGCTGACCCCGGCCTCGATCCGCGAGATCGCCCTCAAGCGCCAGGACATCCACTACCCCAAGCCCCGCGTCGTGACCCTGACCCAGGCCACCGAGGTCGGCAGCGTCTACACCCCGGACGAAGTGCGCGCCATCAGCGCCACCTGCAAGGAACTGGGCCTGAACCTGCACATGGACGGCGCCCGCTTCTCCAACGCCTGCGCGTTCCTGGGCTGCTCGCCGGCGGACCTGACCTGGAAGGCCGGCGTCGACGTGCTGTGCTTCGGCGGCACGAAGAACGGCATGGCGGTCGGCGAGGCGATCCTGTTCTTCAACCACGAACTGGCCGAAGACTTCGACTACCGCTGCAAGCAGGCCGGCCAGCTGGCCTCGAAGATGCGCTTCCTGTCGGCGCCGTGGGTCGGCATCCTGGAGAACGACGCCTGGCTCAAGTACGCCCGCCACGCCAACCGCTGCGCGCAGTTGCTGGCGGAGCTGGTCAGCGACATCCCGGGTGTCGAACTGATGTTTCCCGTGCAGGCCAACGGCGTGTTCCTGCAACTGTCGGAGCCGGCCCTCGCCGCGCTGACCGCCCGGGGCTGGCGCTTCTACACCTTCATCGGCAAGGGCGGCGCACGGTTCATGTGCTCGTGGGACACCGAAGAAGAGCGGGTGCGCGAGCTGGCGCGGGACATCCGCGAGGTGATGACCGCGTAACACGCCCCTGTGGCGGGGGAGCCTGCTCCCTCGCCGCAAGCCCTGCCCCCGCGCCCGCCCCTGCACGCCCTCCTGCCTGGTCTACAGTGTGTGTCGAGCCTTTCCGCTCACATAACAACAAGCAGGAGCGAACGCATGTCCCTCAAAGGCAAGACCCTGTTCATCACCGGCGCCAGCCGTGGCATCGGGCGCGAGATCGCGCTGCGGGCCGCGAAGGACGGGGCCAACATCGTGATCGCGGCCAAGAGCGCCGAGCCCCACCCGAAACTGCCCGGCACCATCCACAGCGTGGCCAGGGAAGTCGAGGCGGCCGGCGGCCAGGCGCTGGCCCTGCAAGTGGATGTGCGCGACGAAGACGCCGTGCGCCAGGCGCTGACCCAGGCCAACGAACGCTTCGGCGCCATCGATGCCCTGGTGAACAACGCCGGGGCGATCAAGCTCACCGGCGTGGCCCACATCGAGCTCAAGCGCTTCGACCTGATGCACCAGATCAACACCCGCGCGGTGCTGCTGTGCAGCCAGGCCGCCCTGCCCTACCTGAAAAAATCCGCCGGGCACATCCTCAACCTGTCGCCGCCGCTGAACCTGGCGAGCAAGTGGTTCGCCCAGTACAGCCCCTACACCGTCACCAAGTACGGCATGAGCATGCTCACCCTGGGCATGAGCGAGGAATTCGCCGCCCACGGCATCAGCGTCAACTCCCTGTGGCCGCAGACCATGATCGCCACGGCGGCCATCGAGTTTCAGCTGGGCAACCGCGAGTCGTTCAAGCATGCGCGTACCCCGGCGATCATGGCGGACGCGGCCCACGCCATCTTGAGCAGCAGCGGGCGGCAGATCACCGGGCGCCTGCTGATCGATGAGGAGATCCTGCGCGAGCACGGCGCGACCGAATTCGGCCACTACCGCTTCGAACCGGACAGCGACGCCAAACTGATGCCCGACCTGTTCATCGACTGATCAATTTCAGAATCGGACTACACCTCGTCCGACATCAAGTAAACAGGGTTCCTCATAGACTGCCCGCTCCACATTCAAGGAGCGAAGGCTATGGCGAACCCTGCCTACATGACCATCACCGGCAAGACACAAGGCCTCATTTCAGCGGGCTGCTCGACCCCGGAGTCCGTGGGCAACAGCTACCAATCCGCCCATACCGACGAAATCATGGTGCTTGCCTTGAGCCATGAAATGCGCCGCGACAACAACCTCGGCAAAGCCGTCCACCAACCGGTGATCATCACTAAAGCGTTGGACAAGTCCTCCCCGCTGCTGGCCCAGGCCCATTCGAACAGCGAAGAGCTGGAGTGCACGATCAGCCTGTATCGCACCTCGCCCCAAGGCCAGCAGGAAAAGTTCTATACGATCGCCCTCGACGGCGCCGTCCTCGCCGAGCTCTCGCAGGATGTGCCGCATATCATCCTGCAGAACGACGCCCAGCCCCAGGAACAGCTGGCCATCCGTTACCGCGGCATCAGCTGGGTGCACCACATCGCCGGCACCACCGGCACCACCTCGTGGGGCGAAATGGGTTGAGCCCACGGCCATCCGATCCCAGTGACGTGCAGGACGCCGCCGGCCGCTTGCTGGGCCAGGCCCTGACCAGCGGCGCCCGCCATCTGGCCTTCGGCATGGCGCGCGTGCGGTTCACCCAACAGGTCGCACGCTACGCCAAGCGCATCGCCGATGAAGTGGCCGCCGGCCACCTGAACCCGGAGCAAGGGATCCTGGCCCTTGCGCAGGAACAGCGGGACTTGCTGAACCAGTCCCGGATCCTGTCGCGCAACCCCCGCCCGGCGAGGGCCAGGTCGTTGTCCGCGCAGCCCGCAGCCCATTCCGACCCGCAACGCCTGCTGCGGGCCGTCCACCGGCAGAACCTGAACGTGTCGCGCCTGGCTGCGATGTCCGGCCCGTCCCCGCACCCCGTCAACGACCTGCGGTTCTTCCCCAGCGAGCTCTGGCCGCAGGAGGTGCCGGCGCCTGTTGAGCCGGGGTTCTACATCGTGCCCAAAAGCTTGCCCGCCGAGGCGCTGCAGGCGCGCCTGTTCCCGTCGCCCAAGCCCAATGTCATCGCCACCTTCAAACGCCTGAATCCGCTGGAGGACGTGGTGAAGGCCGGGTCACTGATTGTTTTGAGCGATCCGGGCAATCAGCAGTGCACCTATGAGGAATCGTTGCTGATGGAGACCGCACGTACCGTGAGCACGGCGCTAGCACCGTTGACGGTGGAAGAGGCGGATTTCATGGCGCAGAACTACGGCGTTATTCAGGGCGCACTCTCGGATCAATCGAAAGTGATTGGCGTCGTCACGGCCATAGCGGCCAACGGTATAAAAAGCATTCTGAACGACATCGAGATCTTGCATACCAATACCCTTGAGGCGAATGGGAGCCTGAATTCAAAAGACTTCAAAAAACAGCGGGCGCAATTGCTCAAAGGTCTTGATGGCCAACTGACCCGACTCACCAGAGAAACCCTCAACCTCCCTGACTACCCAAACCTGAAAACCGCCTTAGGTATCGATAACCCACACCTGATCCATCGCTGGAGAAAGGCCGGCGGCATCAGCCAGATTCCCGGTTACGCCACTCATTTCCAGGCCGTCACCAACGCGTCGCAATACGTCAAATATGGCGGTTGGATCGGCACGGCGGTGGGAGGTAGTGCGTCGGTGATGAAGGTTCAGGAAGTTTGCGCGAATGGAAGCATCGAAGCGTGTGAAAAAGTGAAGTTCACGGAGACCGGAAGCTTTTTGGGTGGAGTGGGTGGCGGAATAGCCGCCGGCGCGCTCGTGAGTTTGAGTGCCTCAACGATCTGCGTAGGAGTTGGTCTCCCGACTGGCGGACTCGGCACTGTCCTTTGCGCTGCTCTATTGGCAGGAGTCGGAAATTATGCCGGCGGGACTTTGGGCGAGAAAGGCGGTGATCGGATCGCAGAGAAAGTATACGAGGCGGTTAAATGACCCTCCGCACTTCAGATTTAATATTTTTGCTTGTTGGCATTGTAGACTTCATCGGCCTATTTACCCTGACAGGGGCAATGTTATATATCGCCAAAACAAAAACCGAAACTATACTAGGCCACCTAACAAACAGTTCGATTTCGAGCAAAATAATAATACTTTGGCAAGGAGGAACCTGGAGCAGAATTCGCATGATGGGCGAAGTGTTCGCCATCATGAGAAACCCAGCGTTTTATATTCACACCGGAACACTTTGCGCGAAGGACTTCGAAAACTTCCCCAAAAAACTCAAGAAAGACTTAATCACCTTATACAGACTCGTTTTAATTTTTTTCGCAATGATGATGTGCCTGGGACTATTCGCATCCACAGAGCACATGCACGACATCGTAAAAGACCCAATAGTGATTATGGCCATGGTGAGTTTCATAGGCCTTCTATTAGTCAATGGAATTTTGCTTTATGTCGCCAAGAGAAAGCTGGAACTAATCCTCAGCAGCCTTAAAAGAAGCTCGATCACCTCGTCTCTGCTCATGTTATGGCAGTCGGGTTTAGGGGGGCGTATCTATATGTTAGGAGAGATCTTTGGCATCCTCAAAAACCCCTCACGATATATATCCCAAGGCAAAGTAAGCGCAAGAGACGTTAAGAGTTTTCCCCCAAAGCTCAAACGCGTCCTGCTTAGACTGAACAAATACCAGCGAATATTTGGTTTTACGTTCGTGGGCTTTGCCTTGCTCGCCATGTCCGAACTGGTTTGAAGTCGCAGTATTCCAGCCGACCTCCTCGCTGAGGAGATCGGCCCAAGTGCAAACAATCCGACTTAAAACTCAATCCGCACATCCCCCTTCGGCACGCTGCAGCACGACAGGATGTACCCCTCGGCCTCGTCGTCCTCGGTGATCCCGCCGTTGTGGTCCATCTCCACCTCGCCGCCGAGCTTGAGCACCTTGCAGGTGCCGCAGATGCCCATGCCGCAGGCCTTGGGGATCATCAGGCCGACCTTGGCCGCCGCCGCGTGCACGGTTTCGCCCGGGGCCACGCGAATGCTCTTGTCCGAGGAGGTGAACTCCACCAGGTGCAGGTCCGCCGCATCGACCGCCGGCGCTTCCGCTGCCTGTTCGGCCTGTTCCACGGCGTCGGCCTGGGCTTCCGGCGGTGTGGCGCCGAAGGACTCCTCGTGGTAGCGCTTCATGTCGTAGCCGGCGTTTTCCAGCAGACGCTTGACCGCGTTCATGTACGGCGTCGGGCCGCAGCAGAACACTTCGCGCTCCAGGAAGTCCGGCACCATCAGTTCGAGCATCTTGTGGTTCAGGTAGCCGCGGTAGCCGGCCCACGGCTCGCCCAGCCCGTGCTTCTCGCAGATCAGGTGCAGGCTGAAGTTGTCGATCCGCGAGGCCATGTGCTCCAGCTCGCGGTGATAGATGATGTCCTTGGGCGAGCGGGCGCTGTGGATGAACGACATGTCGACGTTGCCGTTGGTGTCGTAGAACCAGCGCGCCATGGACATGCACGGGGTGATGCCGACGCCGCCGCTCAGGTACAGCACTTTCGGGCTTGGGAAGTCGATGGCGTTGAACAGCCCGACCGGCCCGTGCACCGCCAGTTCCTGGCCTTCGTGCAGGGTGTCGTGCAGCCAGTTGGAGACCTTGCCCCCCGGCACGCGCTTGATGGTCACCGAGAAGCTGTAGGGCACCGACGGCGAACTGGAGATGGTGTAGGAACGCATGATCGGCTGGCCGTCGATCTCAAGCTCCAGGGTCACGAACTGGCCCGGCTTGAAGAAGAACATGATCGGCTGGTCGGCCATGAAGCAGAACGTGCGCACATCCCAGGTTTCCTGGATGACTTTGACGCAACGGACTATGTGCCGGCCATTGGCCCAGGTCTGGGTGGTGACCGGATTCAGGAAGTTGTTGGACATGCTGTTCTCCACGGCCGACGGTCGGCCTTCATGTGGCGATTCTGCGCATGGCGCAAACCGTGCGTTTACCTATCCGCGACATTCACATGCTTATCGCGACCAGCCCCCAACCACCGGGGCTTGCGCGTCGGGATCAGATTGCGCCATGTCGCCCATGGATAAGGTTGCGGGCTGCGCCGGCCCCACACTCGGCTCCACATAACGACGATTTGCAGCACCTTGCGCAGCACACCTGATCAGCCACTTTCACCGGCCCGCAGAATGGCCATGAGGACGAATCGATGGACACCGCAAAACTCAGCCTGGGCGATCCGCTGGAACCCGCACGCAAGGCCACCGCGCAAATGCTTCAGGAACGCGAGCGCACCTTCTCGCTGCCGCAGCCGTTCTACAGCGACGAGCGCCTGTTCGACATCGACATGCAGGAGATCTTCCAGAAGGAATGGCTGATCGCCGGCATGACCTGCGAGATCCCGGCCAAGGGCAACTACCTGACCCTGCAGATCGGCAAGAACCCGATCATCGTGATCCGCGGCGCCGAGGGCGTGGTGCATGCGTTCCACAACGTCTGCCGCCACCGCGGCTCGCGCCTGTGCACCAGCGACAAGGGCAAGGTCGCCAAACTGGTCTGCCACTACCACCAGTGGACCTACGAGCTGGACGGCCGCCTGCTGTTCGCCGGCACCGAGATGGGCGCCGACTTCGACATGAACCAGTACGGCCTCAAGCCGGTGAACGTGAAGACCGCCGGCGGCTACATCTTCATCAGCCTGGCGGAGAACCCGCCGGCCATCGACGACTTCCTGTCGACCCTGAACCACTACATGGAACCCTACGACATGGAGAACACCAAGGTGGCGGTGCAGACCACCTTGATGGAGAAGGCCAACTGGAAACTGGTGCTGGAAAACAACCGCGAGTGCTACCACTGCAACGGTTCGCACCCTGAGCTGCTCAAAACCCTGCTGGAATGGGACGACGTCACCGACCCCCGCGCCGACCAGGCGTTCAAGGACCATGTCGCCGCCTCCGCCGCCGCCTGGGAAGCCGAGAAGATCCCTTACGCCCACGCCAGCTTCGGCCTGCGCAACCGCATCGTGCGCATGCCGCTGCTCAAGGGCACCGTGTCGATGACCATGGACGGCAAGCAGGGCTGCGCCAAGCTGATGGGCCGGATCAAGAACCCGGACCTGGGCTCGATGCGCATCCTGCACCTGCCGCACTCGTGGAACCACTGCATGGGCGACCACATCATCGTGTTCACCGTGTGGCCGATCAGCGCCCAGGAGACCATGGTCACCACCAAGTGGATCGTGCACAAGGACGCGGTCGAAGGCGTGGACTACGACGTCGAGCGCATGCGCAAGGTGTGGGACGCCACCAACGACCAGGACCGGCGCCTGGCCGAAGAGAACCAGCGCGGGATCAATTCCACGGCCTACCAGCCGGGCCCGTACTCCAAGACCTACGAGTTCGGCGTGGTGAACTTCGTGGACTGGTACAGCGAGCGCATGCTGAGCAACCTCGGCGCCGAGCCTGCGCCGTACCTCAAAGGCGTGCCGGTGCAAGGCTAAAGGCAAAAGCATCGCTGGCAGGCCGTCTTCCACAGGGGATCTCCGATGCACAGAGAATCCCCGGTGGGAGCCAGCCTGCTGGCGATGGGCCCCTCCCCCTCACCGCATCACCTGGATGACCACCTCACCGAGCCATCCTCACCGATGAACTCCTCGAAGATCTCCTCGCCCACCAACCGCACCCTCGCATAACCGTTCAGCACCCGCAGCGGGTACGACGGATCCTGGGCGTTCTTGGTCTCGGAAAACAGCACCCGCGAATGCCCGTCCAGCTGGCTGGTCACCCCGTACGGAATCGCTCCGTGCCCGGCGCAGCGCGCATGCAGCCCGCCCTGGGGCGCGTAGACGATGCCGTTGTGCAGATGCCCCCAATACCAGTAGTCCGGTTCACGGCCGAGCGCATCGCAGACCGGTTGGTACAGCGCGGTCTTGTGATGCCCGGTGATGTCGAAGCCCTGGTGGTGACTGAGCACCATCAGCTTCTTGCGTTTGGGCAGGCCTTTCATCCACTCGATCTGCGGCTTGTTCAGGGTGCCGTCCATGTACAGGTTCATCACGTCGGACGCATACGCCGTGTCCAGCCCGACGATCAGCCAGTCATCGTTGTACATCGCGAAGTAGCTGGTGCCCTGTTGCCCGGGGAAGCGGTGCGCCAGTTCCTTGAAGTAACCGTGGGCGCCGCTGTACATCTCGTGGTTGGAATTGAGCGTGAACGAGCCGTGGGTGCCCATCGGCCAGCCGGCCATGTCGGTGTCTTCCTGGGAGTGGGTGCCGGCGTAGTACACATCCCCCAGGTGGATGGTGAAATCGGCATTGGCCAGTTGCATCTGGTTGGCGACCGACACCGCCGGCGCATGGCTGTTGAACGGCCCGGTGCCCCAGTCGCCGGCGATCGCCAGGGTCACGTCGCGCTCCATTTTCACCATGGCCGGGTCGGTGCCGAAGGTCGCGTGATGGCGCAGGTTCTCGATCCACTTGAGCAGCGCCTCGCTCCACAGCAGATCCAGCAGTTCCCACTTGCGGCACCCCAGCAGCGTGCCGTCCTTGAGCACGCGGGTCTGCAATTGATCGGTGGACTGCGGCAGCGGCGTGGCGTTGCCGATGCGCAGGATCGACAAGCCGTGGGCCAGTTCCCACGGCACGGCCGGCTCGTCGTCCGGCAACTCGCCGTGCTTGAGCACGTACTGCGCCTGATCGTGGCCGCGCTTGAGCAGCGTGATGATCGCCTCGAACTCCTTGGGCTCCAGCTCGCTGACCAGCTTCATCCAGGCCATTTCCATGCGCGTGAGCAAGCCGTGCAGGCGCACCTTGACCTTGTCGTACTCGTGCTTCAGATGACCGACCGCTGACATGGCGAAATCCTCTATCCGTAAGGGTTCACAGGGTTTTCATGAATTCGATCAGGGCGCGCTTGTCCACGTCCGACAGTTGCGTGCCGTACAGGTGGCCGCTGTTGTGGTTGCCCTCCAGGCGCGTGTCGTACTTGAAGTCCGCCGAGGCCTTCATCTGCGCGCCGCTGGTGACGAAGCCGACGTTGACCGGGTCGTAGACGTCGGAGCCGGTGTAGAACACCTGCGGCCGTTTCTCAGGCGGCTGCAGCAGGTCCCACAGGGTCGGCACCGAACCGTTGTGCAGGTACGGCGCCCGCAGCCAGATGCCGTCGGTGGGTGTGTTGCTGTAGCTCTGGGTCTTGCGGTAGGCGCCGAAGTCGAACGGCGGTGTCTTGAAGGTGTGGAACGCGGCGACCAGCCCCGTGGTGAACGAGTCGAGGCGGTGCGGGTCGGTGCCCAGCTGGTCGATGTTGGTGGTGACCTGGCCTGTGTCGGTGCGGCCGAAGTCATGGCAACCGGCGCAGTTGGTTTCCCAGATCGGTTTGCCCTGGGCGACCTTGGCCTGATCCAGCGCCCACGGCCAGGCCGGCGCCTTGTGCCCGAGCAGCCAATTGGTCACGCGGTTGAAGCTGGGCGGCAGCACGGATTGCGGCGTCGCGCCCACGGCCATCGCCGCCGCGTAGTTGCGCTCGTGGATCTTGTTGTTGTTGCCGTCCCAATGCAGGTACATCGACTCGCGCGGCTTCTGGTTCCACACCTGCGGCAGGTCGACGGTGCCGATGGTCGAGTCGTCCGGGAAGCCGAACACCACCATCTTCGTCGGGTTGAAGGTGTCGGTGCGCCCCGGCCCCTGGGCCGGACGCAGTTTCTGCCAGGCGTAGGCCTGCTTCTGCTTGAGCAACGCGGTCTTGGCCATCGGGATGATCAGGAAGCGGTTGTAGAGGCGCTCGAAGAAGCCCAGCTGGAACTTGGCGTTGATCGCCGCCATCACCGCGTCGGTGGTGAATTTCGGGTCGCTGGCGCAATCGTAGGCGAACCACTGGAACGCCTGCAGCTGCAGGGTGTTGGCCGGTGCGCTCGGCACGTTGATCGCCACGTCGCTGGCGTTGGCCCGGTAGGAGCCGGTGTGGCACAGCGCGCAGTTGGGTTCGACGGTCGGGTAGCCGATCTGCCGCTTGGCCATGCCGATGGGCAAGTCCTTGCCGTTCTCGAACAGGAAGCCGAAGACTTCCCAGCCGCCGGGTTTCGGCATCTTCTCGGGGCACATCTGCGGCAGCACGGAAAACAGGTAGTACGGGATCCGCGCCTCGATGCCCAGGCCGATGGCGGCGTACTTGTAGTGGTCTTCGTCGGAGGCGTACTCCTGCTCCGGCACCACCCGCAGCATCTGGTACCAGGTCTGGTAGCCGATGAACGCCAGCAGCGCCACGACCACGAACGTGGCCACCTTGAACCCGTGGTTCTGCCAGCGCCGGGCCCAGCCCGCCCGCCATTCCCGCCAGCCGGCGCACAGCAGCGGTAGCGGCCGGTTCTCCGGGGCGCTGCCCAGGTACAGCAGGATGCCCAGGATCAGGAAGAAGCTCAGGTCGCCCATCAGCATCGGCACGAACACCGAGCCTTGGCTGCTGGTGTTGATCAGGTAGATCCAGAACGCCACGGCGATCAGCCGCGTCAGCACGCACAGCCAGGAGTGCACCACATAGCGTGGCGCGTTGAAGCCCGACGGCATGTAGAACACGCTGATGCCCACCAGCAGCATCCCGGCGTTCTCCAGCCACGGGTCGGAGAGCTGGGGCGGCAGGCCGACCACGGATGTCAGCAGCCCCGGCGCGAACAGCGCCGGGATCGCGAACACCATGTTCATCAGAATGCCGAGCCAGATGAAGCGTTGAAACCAGCGCAGATAGCTGTCCATATCATCCATTTCCTTGTGCGGATCCCGAAGGTGCAGCGCCTGATGCGCCGCCTTCGCGTGCGAGCCCGCTCCCGCAGGAGCGCGGAGCCTCACTCGGGATCTGCGCTCGGCGCAGATCCCTGTGGGAGCGGGCTTGCCCGCGAAGCGGCCGATGCGGCCCCGTCAACCGAGGGCGGTCTTCTCCAGGTGTTCAAGGATGATCGGGTACACGTCCACCACGGCGTTCTTGCCGAACATGCAGTCGATGTGACCGTAGCCCGGCACCACATGCCGGCTGTAGCGCTCCGGCCCATGCACCTTGCACACCCGCTCGTAGGTCTTGAGCGTGCTTTCCGGCAGGTAGCACTGGTTGTCGGCGCCGCTGATGAAGCAGATCGGCATGCTCAGCCGCTCGAAGTGCGGCATGTACACGTCGTGCCCCTTGAAGTCCACCAGGTGGCCCTTGCGCACGATCAGCGCCAGGTGCTCGAAGGTCTGCATGTTCGACTCGCCGAACAGCTCATGCAGGTTCTCGTGCAGGGTTTCGTTCAAGGTGTCGTGGCGGTACAGCGAGGCGTACATGAACGTGATGCGGTGGCACACCGGGTTGGTGCAGTAGCCCTGGGCCTCGATCCTGGCGTAGCCGTTGAGGGCCTTGTCGTACAGCTTGTTGAACCAGTTCTCCTTGCTGTCGGCGTAGGCCGTGAGGGATTTGACGCCGATGGCGTCGAGCATGCCCGGCAGGTGCAGCCCGGCCTTGAGCCCCGTGGCGGTGGCGACCACCGTGTCGGCGGCGATCTGCGAGCAGACCACCGAGCGCACGTCCTGAAGGCCGGCCAGCAGCGACATGAAGAACGTGGTCGCGCCGTAGCAGTGCACCACGCACTGCACGTCCTTGGCCCCGGTCTCGCGGCGGATCTGGCCGATGGCGGCCTTGAAGTCGTACTGGGCGATCTGGTCGCCGTTCCATTCCTTCTTGCTCGCCGGCAGCAGGATGCTCACCCGGAAATCCAGCAGCCACACGTCGTAGTCGTGCTTGCAGAGGAACTCCAGCAGGTTGGTCTGGATGGTGTCGGTGGAGAAGATGTTCGATCCCACGCCCAGCCCGTGCACCAGCATCACCGGACCCTTGCTGCCGGCCCGGTAGCGGGTCAGGCGCAGCTGGACGCCATCCTCGGTGGGGAAGAAATGCACCTCCGGGGTCGGCGCGTCCAGCGGCCGCTTCAGCCGCGGCGGCGCGTCGGGGTTGAAGTAGATGTCCCCGGCGAACACCCCGCCGTAGCTTTCCCAGAGGATCCCGGCGAAGAACTTGCCGAACCGCGCCAGGCCCTCGATGCGCTCACGCTCGTTGCGCGCGTTGAGCACTTTCATGGTGGTCATCTGCTTGGCGAAGTCCGCCGGCTTGATGTGCATCACCCCGGAGCCGATCACCTCGCCGGACTTGTCCGGCCCGCGGTAAAGGGTGACGTACAGGGTGCTGGTGTCGTGCCAGATGTTCAGCACGCCGTTGTCCTCCGGCACGGTCTTGAACGCGCTGAAGAAGTAGTCGTTGCCGTCCTCGGCGGTGAGCTTCATGTCGTATTTCATGTGCCGTGTGTCGACCTGCTGCTCGAACTGTTCGAACAGGTTGAACACGCCATTGCTGGCGGTCAGCGGCTCGGGCGACAGCGCCGGGGCGATCACCGTGCCGACGATCGTCGCGGCGTGCGTCGGCTCCTTGATCATCCGGTTGAGGTCGTTGGCGGTGATGGTCAGGGTGAAGTCGATCGGCGAGTTGTCCGCCTCGCCGCGCTTGGCCGCCGCCTCGTAGACTTTCAGGTCCGTGCTCTGCGCCGCGGTGAACGCCCGGGAGAAGTAGCCTTTCATGGTCTCGGTGAACTGCACGCCGAGGGTCGGCGGCGCCACTTGCTTGCGCGGCGCCGACGGCAAGGTGTAGTCGATGTGCCAGCCGCGGTCGGCGGCCAGCAGGCCCATGTTGCGCTCGCTCACGGCGGAGATGGTCAGCAGCGGGTTGACCGCCAGAGAGGTGGGGATCACCGCGCCGTCGGTCACGTACAGGTTGGCGTAGACGTCGGTGCCGCTGGCGCCGCTGAACACCTGGCCCTTGTGGTTGACCACCCCTTGCGCCGCGTCCTGGCCCATCACGCAGCCGCCCAGCGGGTGCACCGACACAATGCTGTGCTTGAGCAGCTTGGTCCAGATCGGGTTCTCCACCCAGATCCCGCCCAGGGCCTTGGTGCTCTGGTGCAGGCGCTCGTTGCCGATCTTGAAGTTGTCCTGCTCGCCGACGCCGGGCCAGTCGATGCGCAGCTGATCCTTGCTGTCGAGCACCATCCGCCCCTGGCCGCTGTCGTGGCTCATGATCAGGTACGTCTGCATGTTGTGCAGCGCGCCATGGTACGGGCCGCGCAGGAAGCTTTCGGTTTCGCGTTCCTTGTATTTCACCTTGCCGCTGAAGCTGTCGTCGGTGGGTTTGCCTAGCGCTTCGGCGAACCCGGCCATCGCCGGCACCATCGGCCGGCCCAGGGCACCGGGGATCGAGCCTTCCTCGATGACCATGCGGCTGCTGACGTCGCCTTCGGTGCGCATGTCGATGATCGAGGTGATGCACGGCCCCACCGGCTTGAGTTCCTTGGCCGAGTGCGCGCCGAAGCCGATGCCGTTGACGGTCTGCTCGCAGTTGTGGCCGAAGCCAAGGATGTCGCCGTTGCCGCTCATGTTCTCGCCGAGCTGACCGGACATCACCAGCCCCTTGTCGCGCGAACGCAGCAGGATTTCGGTGGAACCCAGGGTGCCGGCGGACACCACGACGATGTCGGCCTTGACGAACAGGGTCGGCGCCGAGAACTTCTCGCGGCCGCTGTCCAGGTACTGGAAGTGCACGATCCAGCCGTCGCCGTCGCGCTCCAGGTGCCGCACCTGGGCCTGGCAGAAGATCTCCGCGCCGTGGTTCCAGGCGTCCGGCAGGTAGTTCATCAGCGTGGTGTTCTTGGCCTTGTTGTTGCAGCCCGACACGCAGTCGCCGCAGTGGTTGCAAGGCAGCTGCTCGACGCCGACATGGTTGGTGTTGTTGGGCAGCTTGTCGAAGGTCACGTTGATCGGCGGCTTGTAGAAATGCGCGCCCTGCTTGAGGAAATCGGCGGACTTCTTGTTGGCGTCGAGCTTGGGCAGATTCGGTGCGGAGGCGGGGTAAGGGTTGGGCTTGAGCATCTCGCGGGCCCGGGCGTAGCCGTCCTTGAGCAGGGTGTCGCGGTGCGCGCGCACTTCCGGCGGCCAGCGCGGATCCTCGAACACGCCCGGCTCAGGCTCCAGGGAGACGTTGGCGTTGATCAGCGACGTGCCGCCCAGGCCGCAGCCGACCACCACGTTCTGCTGGGCGTTGACGTGCAGGTCGAACAGCCCGGTGCGCGAGCCGATGTGGCCGTCGGGGTCGTGCACCTGCAGCTCTTCGGTGGCGGCGATCATGGTGTTGGGGTACTCGCCGGGGCGGATTTCCCGGCCGCGCTCCAGCAGGCAGACCTTCTTGCCGGCCCGGGACAGGCGCGAGGCGGCGATGCCGCCGCCGTACCCCGAACCGATGACGATCACGTCGTAGTGTTCCTTGATCTCACTGATGGGCGTTGCGATCCGTGACATGGGTAGGTTCCTCTCTCAGGCTGACGGGGCAACTCTGCGGCTGCCTGCGATCATGGGGCGAACGGCACCTGGCCTCCGGACGGAGCCGGCGGCAGTACGGCGGTTTGGGCAGTGGGCATTGCAAAAGCGCTAAAGACGGGCGCGCTGGTTGGCGGCGCGGCGCAGCGTGCGTTTGCGCGGCCGGGGTGCCGGCCACGCAGTGCGCGGCACACAGGGAACGGGGAGCGGGCGGGGTGAATGGCTATCCATCACGGCGTTCTCCCTGAACCGGATGTGGATAAGTGACGGCTGTCCTTGTGCCATTGGAGTGAAGACAGCCGCCGGATCGAAGTCAAGGCAGGCCCTTAGAACTGTATGAAATCTGAGCAATTGCCGTTTGGACTAAGCCCGGCGGGCCTTTCGCGGTTTGGCGAACAAGTTATCCACATGACCACCCACAGCAAATGGGGACAACTGCGGACAATCCGCACAGAAACGGGGGCTTTCGGCGAGGAAAAACCGTGGATTATTCAGGACGATACGCGAGCGTGCGCAATGATCATTTTTTGATCAAACCATTGAAAGCCAAGCAGAACGTGGCTTTCAGCGTATGGCAAACACCTTATCCACAGAAGCGCCAACAGAGTTCGGGGGTAACTTTGAGATCGCTGTGGAAAAGCGTCCAGGCTGTTGAATAAACCGGCCGTTGAAGGCGTTTTGTGTCGGCGAAGGCTGAATTGAACGTTTTTTGATCAGCACCTTGCAAGCCACGTTCTGTGGGGCTTTCAGCCGAGAGCGAACATCTTATCCACAAAAGGGCCAACAGAGATTGGGGGAAACTTTCGTCGGCGTCATGGGAAAAAGGCCGAAAAAACCGTGACTTAGGCTGATCGTTTT
This sequence comes from Pseudomonas sp. R25(2017), assembly GCF_002112565.1. Taxonomy (NCBI): domain Bacteria; kingdom Pseudomonadati; phylum Pseudomonadota; class Gammaproteobacteria; order Pseudomonadales; family Pseudomonadaceae; genus Pseudomonas; species Pseudomonas sp. R25(2017). Next base: position 231 of record NZ_NEHZ01000029.1, on the reverse strand, counting down.
TTGATCACAGGGCTGCAGGGCTTGATTGGCGTGGGGTCTGTGGAGGGGCGAACATGTTATCCACAGAATCGCCAACAGGGATTGTGGGTAAAGCCTGTGGGAGCAAATGTCTCGTCGGCCTCATCGCCAGCAGGCTGGCTTGTATGCTGGTACTTGAAGGGAGGAGGAGGGACTAGGCTGGATTCTGACTGTTGACGCAGTACAGACCGTGGGAGATTTCGCCCCTTCCTC
>NZ_NEHZ01000028.1:0-48760 GCF_002112565.1 Pseudomonas sp. R25(2017) | reverse complement strand
CATGTGGTCGGCCAAGTACCGCGCCTACGGCAACCTCGCCGCCCTCGACGTGGCCGAAATCGACAACCCGCTGCGCTTCCAGGGCCAGTACTTCGACGCGGAGACGGGCCTACACTACAACCGCCATCGCTACTACAATCCGGGGACTGGACGGTTTTTGACGCCGGATCCGATCAAGCTGGCGGGTGGGTTGAACAACTACCAATATGTAACCAACCCCACAGGCTGGGTGGATCCTCTGGGACTAAACCAATGTCCTGGGGCATCCCGCAAATTTTTAGACAAACCGGCAGATGCTGATGGATCACTCAACATTGGGGCAGGAACAAACCCAATTGAAGGCTACTACAACATTGATATTGACCCTAAAGCACCTGGTGTCCACGCTGGAGATGCAACCGACTTATCAGGCATAAAGTCTGGATCGCAAAGCCACATCAACATGGATAACCCATACGGATTTGATCCTTTAAACTCAGAAATATTAAGAGTACTGTCTGAAAATGGACAAATAACCATCACTGGCAGCGCATATGCAAATAAATACATAAAAAAATCCCTGAGAAACATCGAAGAGCTAGGACTTAAAATCGTCTCGCACACAAAAGTTGATCCAAAAGGGTTCAAAACTGTCAGCGGCGAACAAATAGGATCAAAAACACTCGATCAATTTGTAATCGAGAGGGCAAAATGATTTTTTCAATTGATATTACAGAAGCTTTTGGCGCGCTCGATTTCGACAACGCCGGTGGAATTGTATCCTACATAGACATCCTGCCAACCGAAAACTTAAGCAAACAACTGAGTCTTACCCTATCAAATTTCGTTCTCAATCTGATCGACGAGCCCGTTACAAATTCGATAAATAGGCAAGATCCAGATTTCACTAAGCACATGACCGAAGATGGTTTCCTTATAATAAACAATGCAATCATCAACTTCAAAGAAACAAAAGGATACGAAAAACTACTGCGACTATCAAATCAAGATCATGGATATCTGATTCACGAGCGCCATGGTCAAACATTCAACTCCGGAGATAGAATCTACGACATCGGAGGAAGATCCTGCTCGACCCCCGAGCTACTAATCAACTTCGCCATCATTTCACCAAAATCTATATCACTTGAGTTCGACTCATCGAGCCACACATATATAGAAAACTACACCAAACTCAATGAATCCCTTATAACAATAAATTCAAGAGCAAAACCAGCCCAACCACCACTCACTGGACTGTTCGACACATCATTCAGCAACGTACATACCCGCAGCAACTTCGAAGCAGGCTACCGAACCTATATAAAATAAATAGCGAAGATGGCGATGCCACTATGTGAAATTTTCACGTGAACACTTTCCCTCGTCCAACGAACAAGACGATGGCTCCCTGCAGGTCAACCCGGACGGGAGCACCGCCAGCTACAGGTACGACGCCTTCGGCCGCCGCATTGAGAAGACCGTCGACGGCCACACCACCGAGTTCCTCTGGCAAGGCGAACGCCTGATCGCCGAAAGCGCCGACAACCGCTACCGCAGCTACATCTACGAACCGGGCAGCTTCCGCCCGCTGGCGATGCTCGACGGCGAAGGCCCGCGCCGGGCCACGCCGTTCTACTACCAGCTCGACCACCTCGGCACCCCGCAGGAACTCACCGACTACAGCGGCGAGATCATGTGGTCGGCCAGATACCGCGCCTACGGCAACCTCGCCGCCCTCGACGTGGCCGAAATCGACAACCCGCTGCGCTTCCAGGGCCAGTACTTCGACGCGAAGACAGGCCTACACTACAACCGCCATCGCTACTACAATCCGGGGACTGGACGGTTCCTGACGCCGGATCCGATCAAGCTGGCGGGTGGGTTGAACAACTACCAGTACGTGCCTAACCCTACGGGGTGGGTGGATCCGTTGGGGTTGAATGGGTGTCCAGGTTCTGAAGACAAGAAACCCTCCAAGAATCCTTCCGAGAGTACAAGAGCCAATACGGGAGAGTCGACACCTCCAGATATTGAATGGTCAAGCCCAAGCGTCAAGAGAGCTTCTGCGCAACTTGATAGCGGGGCCAAAGATGTAACCGTTAACAGCCGTGCGGAGGCAGAGGAATTGTTCAGAGGAAAGTATGCAGGTCAAGGGTATAGAAATGCCGAAGCCTTCAACTCTGTAACTGCAAAAGACTACTTCCAAACGCCTCAAGGAAAAGAATCATATTACCATTGGGACGACACACCAGTCTCCGACATCGAGACTAGGAAAGTTTACATGGCAAACCATAGCCCGACAGACCCACACGCAGCTATGCCACACCTTCAACTACATCCAAAAGATGGAAAAGTCATTCGAATCTACTGGCCAAACCAATTTGAGGGTCAAAAATGAGTGCCGATCTTACGATCCCACGCGCCGTCTGGTTCGGACTAGAGGGGAAAGGCTATGACAATATCGCGCAAGAGCTTAAATCTGAAGACCCACTACTTAGAGTGTGGGCTTCCATATATGCAATCTACAAGTACGAAATAACAACACCGCACCAATACTACGACTTTATACACAACACAAAGGACTCACGCTTTGCGATCGTAGTTTTTACAATCCCCCAAAAAACCATTGAAACTAGCGACGGAATCGATGACAGAGACATTACGATAGTCAATATAGAAAAAGCAGATTCAGAAATCGAATTATATAAACACCTAGAGCACCTGAACATAAATCCCACCCTTTTCACACCACCATGGAAATGTGATTACCCGCTATAGCCCACGACATGAGTTACAAAGCCCGCTTCCTCAGAGGAGAGCTCAAATATTTTTTGGCTTAGTACCTAACCGGGCAGCTTCCGCCCGCTCGCGATGCTCGACGGCGAAGGCCCGCGCCGGGCCACGCCGTTCTACTACCAACTCGACCACCTCGGCACCCCGCAGGAGCTCACCGACTACAGCGGCGAGATCATGTGGTCGGCCAAATACCGCGCCTACGGCAACCTCGCCGCCCTCGACGTGGCCGAAATCGACAACCCGCTGCGCTTCCAGGGCCAGTACTTCGACGCGGAGACAGGCCTACACTACAACCGGCATCGCTACTACAATCCGGGGACTGGACGGTTCCTGACGCCGGATCCGATCAAGCTGGCGGGTGGGTTGAACAACTACCAGTACGTGCCTAACCCTACGGGGTGGGTGGATCCGTTGGGGTTGAGTAGCAACAACTGCCCTGGAAAGAAGATTGACACAAGTGATTATCAGACCCGAAAGGAATTAAGGTCTGATATCTACGACGCGAAACGTCCGGAAGGCCGCCATGCAACAAAACACACCAATGCTCAATCAGCAGAGCAAGCGCGGTCAATGAGCCTCGGCAAAGGAACTAAGGACGGAAAGCCTGAAGCATCTTACTTGCCAGACATTGCAAACAATGTGAGTGGTTTTGAAAAGCAAGCTGCATATGCTGCAGTACGTGATGGAAACGTTTTTGACCATGGCGGCTCGAGATATATGTTTTATCGCTCAGAAACCCCGGTTGGCTACAATAACGGCGAATTAACAAACTGGGTCAGAATTGAATTGACCAAGGCTGGCGAACCCGTTATACATAGCTTCCCTGCGTCTCCTGAACAGGTTCAAAAATACATGGGGAAAACAAAATAGCATGAGCAATAAATTAGAATACGAACTCCATCCACTTCGAGTCCCAAGCGGCTGGACAATCACAATCAATAATCTATTTGAAGTTGAGCTTACCCCTAGCACTGCCGAATGGTTTAGCAGCTCTGTCTTACTAGGTGGAGTCCGACGTTCAACTGGACATTGCTTCGACTCCCGAGTTGAACCTGAAGGTGATCCAAATGGGGAATTTGTAATCGACTTCCTGACAATCAAGTACGACAACAAAGGAAAGCCTCTAAAAAACTCTGAAGAATCTCTAGGGGAATTTAGAACAAAAAACAAAGCTGAATTCATCAGCAAAATTGAGTCCTTTATGTTAGATACTCAAACTGTAAATTTAAAATAAGCAATGGAGGTGAATTGGTTCTGAATACTTGAAGAAACAATCTGCCTCCATTTCGTTACCGCAGCTACATCTACGAATCGGGCACCTTCCGCCCGCTCGCGATGCTCGACGGCGAAGGCCCGCGCCGGGCCACGCCGTTCTACTACCAGCTCGACCACCTCGGCACCCAGCAGGAACTCACCGACTACAGCGGCGAGATCATGTGGTCGGCCAAGTACCGCGCCTACGGCAACCTCGCCGCCCTCGACGTGGCCGAAATCGACAACCCCCTGCGCTTCCAGGGCCAGTACTTCGACGCGGAGACAGGCCTACACTACAACCGCCATCGCTACTACAATCCGGGGACTGGACGGTTCCTGACGCCGGACCCGATCAAGCTGGCGGGTGGGTTGAATAACTCCCAGTACGTGCCTAACCCTACGGGATGGGTGGATCCACTAGGATTGGACAACTGCCCTGGAGCAGATTGTAAACCCCCGAACAATACCGCAAATGCGACCAAGCCTGATCGCATCCCGATGACGCAATCTAAATATGATGAGATTATTAATTTAGAACGAGGCAATCGGCCTGGGAGTGCGCGTGAGTACTTGCCGGAGCAGTATGTGGACCTTCACGAAGAGGCTTTTAGACAACAAGGTGGCTCATTTGTTGGTATTGATCAGTGGATTGAGCGATCCTCCTATCCGACGTTACCCCTAGAAAATTTGTAGGCCTACCGTCCGAAATGGACAGTGTAGTTGCAAAATACAAAGCAAGTGGTGGAGACTGGGAGGTTCTAAACCGAGAGCTAAATCTGGGTTCGAACGACCTCTCGTCAGCTAAAATTTATCTAGTAAAAATTAAACCTGATGACCCACGATTCAAATACGAAATACCTAACGGGAACGAAGCCGGTGCTTACCCTAAAGAATGGGTTCCTGGTGGCGAGACCAAGAGCGGCACCAAAGAGGCAGCGCTCATCGGCTCCGAGAAAATCGATCACGGTGCCGACATGAAGAAACTTTTAAGCCAATTTGATGATTGGGAACAACTCCAATGACAACCAATTTTGAAACAGCCTTAAATAAAAATGAGTTTCCCGATTATTTTAGAGGAAATGGCGAATACTTCACACGAGACCCTGACTGGGGAACCCAGTTGCATATAATAAATTGGCAGGAGCTATGTGGTTATTTTAAAACATTGGATAACTCGACAGAGATATTGAAGGGGGCGTTTAGCGTCTACTTAAACTCGGTTGAGCTTACTAAAAATGACGCTAATGATCTGTTTGAGAACATTGGATGCTACTATTACCTGCGAAATAAGCATCCTTTTTTGTCGAAGCATGGATTCGACCTTGTGCGAAATGCCGCTGATAGTGAAAAACAGAAAATCTCGCTCGTCATGGCATTCCTAAGAAAGACTGTCGTAACCGACAACAACCCACAAGACATAGAGCTTTATAATCGTCGTATGAGCAAACTCATTGACGACGGTGGCCCAGCCAACATCGATAATCTTTAATTTATCTTTGACGACGGAGCCCATCAGCTTATTCCGCATTGATGGGCGCGTCACCTCCCGTGAACAAGGTGCACGTGGTGCGCATTTGCTGAGCCTCCGAAACCAGTCAATCCGACTTCATCTACGTGCAGAATGTCACTTTTATCCGGAGAAATGGCTGTGCTAACCGAGCTGCAGGCCCGTACAGCGCTCAAAGAATTAATTGAGAAATATCTCAAGGACAAATCTCTCGACTTCGACCGCCTAATCGAAATTGTTCAGAATCCTTCGCGACAAGTACCGATCAAAGGGGTGTTGGAAGATATTCGCCGCCACAACAAAATTGAGTACACGCTAGAAGAGCTTCAACTGTTCGACAACCTTCTATATATGTATGGGTAATTTGCTTGCTACTAATAACCGGAGACCCAAAAAAGAAGACGCCATGAATACCCCCTAAGCTTGACGACAAGCCAATATCGCGGCATGAAATGCATAGTCAGAGACAGACCTCGCAGCAATGATCGCTTGATGCTCGATGGTGTGCTTTGGGTGCTCTGCTCAGGCGAGATATGCCTGAGCGAAACAATAACTTTACTACGACCAGGAACGACTCCATGAGATTCACCTCAGAAAACGAAACAGTTAATCAACATCACATTGGATACCGAAGCCTTGGCTTCGGCGAACCAACAGACCTAAAAACAAAACAATACGAACTAATTATCGAGCTTAACAAACTGCCAAGCAGCTTCATAGAACACGCCAACACATTCATCCAACAATGCAGGCTTGACGATACTGAACAAGGCTTCTCTGACATCCAGGAACTACAAACTTTGCAGTATCCCGAGTTTTACGAGCTAACGAAAAAATCTCCAACCCTATCCGCATCCTTAATAAAGGACTACCTTTACTTCGACCTGCTTTTTGCACTATTCCCGCAAACTGAAAACCTAAAGCTTGTGATAAGCAATATAACGAGCATCCAAGTAAGTGATACCAGATTAAAAATAACAGGCGAAACCTTTCCTTTCAAATAAACACCAACACTAAAAATTTTTACCAGCCATAGTAAAACCCACCACGCTCGACTACCGCCACCTGCCCGGCGGCCAGCTCAGCGGCATCGACCTCAACGGCTCGCGCCTGACCCGCCACCAGTTCAGCGCCGGCCGCGAACAGCAGCGCCAGCAAGGCCTGCTGCTCAGCCAATACCAGTACGATGAACAAGGGCGGCTGCAGGCCCACAGCGTCAGCCAGCGCGACAAGAACCTGTTCCAGCGCCGCTACGCCTACGACGCCAACGGCAACCTCGCCGGCATCGACGACAGCCGCAAGGGCAACCGCAGCTTCCACTACGACCCGCTCGACCGCCTCATCAGCGTGCGCGGCGCCACCCCGGAAAGCTTCGCCCACGACCCCGCCGGCAACCTCCTCGGCCAGAACGACCTGCCCGTCGCCAACCTGGCCAACGTCAAGGGCAACCGCCTGCTGATGCAGGGCGACCGCCACTACGACTACGACGCCCACGGCAACCTGATCCGCGAACGCCGCGGCGCCGGCCCTCGGCCCTGGTGAACGGCCATTACACCGTCAAATCCAGTGAGGAACCGGTGACCTGCAACGATTTGCCTGACACCGTGCTGACGGTTTTCCAGCCCAAAGGCGCCAACAAGTCGGACGCTGAACCACTGATCGCCTGGAGCAAGCAGTTGCCGCGCCTGCTGGCAATCCGGGCCGAAAGCGACGATCCCGAGACGCGCGCCGCTGCGCAGAAGATCGCAACGGTTGAGTATGTTTCCACCGACCCGGAAAAAGGCGCCTGGAGCGCCGCGCAACTGCCCTCCGATTTTCCCAAGGCAATGCTTCCGATGCTTCCGAAGCGCGCTCACTTGATCGGCGCCGGCGCACACGGTGAGTTCACCACACCGGGCATGGAAGGCACGCCGATGGACGGTGACTGGGATAAGATGGCTGGCCGGCCTCGGCATGAGTTTGAGGTGATTCTGCGCACCTATTCCGACTATGCCGATGTCCTGGACTTCTATAAGCAACAGGCCAAAGACGCGCAGATCAGCGGCAACGAGAGGAAAGCCTTGGTTGAAGGCTACATCGGCGGCGGCACTTACAAAGTCGAGATCCGCAATCGAAAAGAGGAAGGAACTGTCATTACCTTGTCTGCCTGGCAACAAGAAGTCTGATTTGAGTACCGCATGCAGGGGCGAGAACTACCTCACCCTTGCATGTCGGCTTGGCCTCAAAGGTTATCCAACGCCTCTTCAGCCCCCGGTGCCGAGCGCTCATACGCCTTCAGCATCCAGAACTTGGCCTTGGACTTGCTCTTAGGCAACCCACCCCGCCCTTGCGCGTACATGCTCCCCAATGCCAATTGCGCTTTGCCGAAGTTGGCATCGGCCAACTTGCGATAGAGCTTGGCTGCTTCACGCTCGTTGCGCTTCGTTCCGGTTCCTTGCTCAAGCATTCGCGCCATTTCGTATTGGGCGTACTCGTTTCCTTGTGCGGCAGACTTGCCGTACCACTCAAAGGCACCGGCTTCATCCTTTTCAATACCCCGTCCCGCGGCCATCACTTCGGCAAAGTCGAACTGTCCAGAGTCATTCCCTGTCTCGGCGTACTTGCGAAGCCACTTGGCAGCGACGACATCATCCTGAGGAACCTCCGTTCCGCTTTGGTAAATCGCCCCCAACAACATGTATGCCGAGGGGTATCCGCTCTCCGCTGCCTGGTGGTAATACGCCAGAGCCTTGTCCATATCCTTGAGGTTCTTTATCGATCGGCCGCCCCGATGGTAAATCTGCGCCAGATTGAATTGGGCTTTCGCATTGCCTTGCTCCGCAGCCTTGAGATACCAGACAACTGCTGCGTCCTCACCTTCCACACTCCAGTCCGAGCTCAATTCGCGGCCCAGTTCAACTTGTGCTTCCGCAATGCCTTGTTCGGCGGGTTTACGGAACCACTGTTCGGGCATTCCCGGCGACCACCGTTCGACGACTTCGCAAAGATCTTCCTGAATGGCTTTGCCGAACTCCAGTTGCGCATTCAGATCGCCCGTGACGGCTTGTTCATGCAAACGCTCCGAGTGAGGCAGGCATTCACCCTTTTTCATTGCGTCATAAAGTTCACGCGGTTCCTGCGCCCACAGGCTGGAAGAGACGAACAATGTGAAAAGCGCGGAGCCAGCCACACTGAAAGCTTTGAAACTACGGTTCATTGATACTCCCTGTACATCGGTCAAATTCCATCAAACAAAACAACAAATGCAGCTAACTCACCTCAAACACCTCCCCCTCCACCGAATACTTCACCACCACCCGATTCCGATAAAGCCTTTCCCTCTCCACCAACACCCCCACCTGCCCTTTCTCCCGCACTTCCCGCCAGATCTCGTTCTCACGAAACACCCGCCCCCCCTCGCGCACAAACCGGTGCCCACGCTCGAACACGTGATACCGGTATGCCCGCTCCCGGTCGCACAGCAACTCCCCTTCCAATTGCTGTTCCCCCACGTTCAGCTTCAGCTGAAAGTGCCGGTCCGTGGGGTTGTGCAGCACCAGGTCGATGTAGTTGTAGAAGATGGCGGCGCCGGAGCCGAAGGGCAGGATGCGGCCGTCGTCCGGGAAGGGGTCGAAGCTATGGTTGGCACGTTCAGTGACCACCAGGGGCGAATGGATGGCCATCCAGTGGATCAGGTTGCTGAGTTGGCAGATGCCGCCGCCGACGCCTTGGCGGGCTTCGCCGAAGGACAGTTCCATGCCTTCGACGTAGCCGCGCCGGCGGGTCGGGCGGCCGACCAGGCGGCAGAAGGAGAAGTGTTCGCCGGGGGCGATGACGATGCCGTCGATGGACGCGACCGCCAATCTCAGGTTGATGACTTTGTTGTGTTGCAGGGCCAGGTCCGAATCACCGAGTTTGCGGATCAGTTTCGAGGTGTGCTTGAGGTAGCGAAACGGCAGGCGTTCAGCGGTGCGCCGCTGCGCATAGCGGCAGCTGGAGCAGTGCCAGGCGATGTGGCGGAACAGCCGTTTTTGCCACACCCGCAGCCAGTAGAGGACGGGGTGGTAGAGGGACAGTGGTTTCATCCGTGACGCAACGGCGTGGGCCGTTTTCTTCCTTGAGTTGAAATGGGGCGGCGCATCTTAACGCACCGCCCTGCCCGGCCGCCAAACGCCGTAACATCTGCGGCGCCCGCCGGCGCCGCAAAATTAAGTTTGAACTAAGGTTGCCCCGCTACCTTGCGTTCCAGAAAGCGGCGCCCATGTACGAATCGGCCGTCGCCCACCCTGCCATTGCCTTTCAAATGGGTCGTCATGATGAGCGCGTTGGATTTGCCCGCCGGACAGCATTCGGATTTCAGCCTTGTACTGGTGAACTACAAGACCCCGGACATCACCCGGATGTGCCTGGAGCTTCTGCGCCAGCACGTCGTTGAACATCGGATTCCGGTGTGGGTGGTCGATAACGACTCCGCGGACGAAAGCCTCGATTACTTGCGTTCGCTCGACTGGATCAACTTGATCGAACGCCCTGCCGTGCCGTCTGAACCAGGCCATATCGCCCATGGCAAGGCACTTGATCTCGCCTTGGCGCAAGTGCAGACCGACTATCTGTTCCTGTTGCACACCGACACTTTTGTCTACGACCCCGCCATCTTCCCGTTGATGATGCGCGAGTGCAGCAAGTTGCCGGAGATGGCGGCAGTCGGTTGCGTCGAGCAGATCGACCGCGGTGCGCTCAGGGATGCGTGGCGTTTATCGTCGCGTTACTTCAAGCATTACTTCCGCCGGGCCAAACAACGCATCGGTTTGCCTTCCAGAGAACCCAAGCCCTACCGGGAAACGCACTTGAAGAGTTTCTGCACCTTGTGGAATGCGCGTTTGATCAAAGCCAACGCACTGCACTTCTCAATGGATGACCGGGTGCCCGGATATACCCTGCAAGACCGCATGGTCGGCTTGGGGTACGGAGTGAAGTTTCTGTCGCCGCGCACGGTCTTCCGCTATCTGGATCATATCCAGGCCGGTACGGTGGCGGCTTCGGGCCGCTACGGCGACGGCCACCGGCGCACCAGGATGTATCACAGCGCGCTCAGTCGGTTTGAGTTGCGACAAGGTTTGGAGACAGCCAAAAGTTGAGGTCAATAAAAAGGGCGACTGTTCAGTCGCCCTTTTTTGTATACAAAATTCCTGACGGTCAATGCCGGTCGAGGTGTTCGCCCAGTGTAATGGCCTGGCAATCCTTGCACCGGTAAAGAGCCCTGACACTGGGCGAACGGGAAGGATTTTAATGGAATTTGGCGGATATGTCGTGCTGATTGAACATGAATTTTATGTACGAAAAAGTTAACGGAGTTCAATCGTCGATATTTACCGGCAAACTTGCCTAACTCACCGGTTGGAACATTTTCATATGACTGTTCTCATACCATTACTTGTACAAGAACAGTCATCTTGTAGAGTCAATACTCAACTTTCATGTTCGGTGGTCACTTTTAATACATCGGTGTAAGTGACCACGACGCTTTGCCCGACTTTGAGGTTTTTAAGTTTGGCCCGGATCTCAGGCTTTTCGACACTGAGGGTTTTCGACTGGCCGGACGGGTTTTCCAGGGTGACCTGATTTTTCGCCAAATCAATTTTGGTGATTTTCAGTTCCACCTGCACCTGCCGGAACGCCTCGCCGCCGGGGTTGGGGGTGCCCGGGGCGTTGCGCAGTTCGCCGGTGCGCTCGGTGGCGCCAGGCAGACCTTTATCCACGTCGGTATCCAGATAAGCGGCGACGGAATGGGTGACTTCGAGCTTCACCTGATCGCCGACCTTGAGGTTGCCGAGGTTTTTCGCGTTGTCGCTGAGCTGGATGTGGACCTCGCGGCCTCGGGCGCCTTCCAGGACCACCTGATGCTTGGCCGCATCGACCGCCAGCACTTTGGTGGTGACCTGATCGTCTTCGACCGTGGCGGACAGCGGAATGTCGGCGGCGTGTACCGTCAGACCAGCGGTGGACAGGACGGCAGCGAGGGCCATGGCTTGGGTGAGTGCGCGGAGCTTCATAGGCGGTACGTTCCCTGTGATGGATGGCAGCGCCCGGCGTCGGGCGTGGGGTTGAGCATAGACGCTGTCCCTGCCGACGCCATCGCCAGCAGGCGGGCTCCCACAGGTTGCGGGGCGCTCACAGAGGTTGTGTTTAACTCGGACACTGTGGGCGTCGACTTGCCCGCTCTCACATCGCATCAGTACCCGGTCATTTCGAGATAGCCTTGCCCGCCGTGGCTGCCGCTCAGGCGTACCGGGCCTTCCCAGTACGGAATGCGCAGGTTCATCCAGGCGTCGGGGTTGAGGGCGTCGAGGGTGAGGTCGAGGCGCTTGTCGGGAATGGCCACCGTCCAACGCACCGGCATCGCCCGGCCGGCGACCTTCGCTGTGTCTTTGGGGGTCAGGACGATCTGCGCGGCGGACAGCGTCTGCGGCTGGCCGTCGGCGCCGATCCACGTTCCGGTGAGGTACGGCGCGCCGTCCTTCTGGCGCATGCGGTACAGCATCACCTGCTCGCCGCTGTCCAGGTGCAGGGAGAACCAGTCCCAGCCGGTCTGGTCGGCAGTCAGGGGCTGGCTGCTCCATTCGCGGTCGAGCCAGGCCGGGCCGCTGACGGTGTAGCGCTGGCCGTCGATCTGCAGCGTGCCTTCGGCCCGGAAGAACGGCTGGCTGTAGTAGTACGACGCCTGGCCTTGCTCAGACTTGCGGCTATAACCGTGATCGCCCTGCAACACCAACGGACGATCCGTGGTGAGGTGCAACCGGTAGCTGAAGGATTGGTCCTGGGCGCTGAGCTGCAGGTCGTTCAACGCCTCCCCCGCTTGCTCGGCGAAACGCCACTCGTCGATCCACGCTTCGAACGGCGCCAGGCGCACCCCGGCCTGCCCGGTGCCGCCGCGGGCGTAGCGCTCGGCGGCATGGTGGACGTTGGCGGACGTCACCGCCGCATGGCCGAGCCAGATGGTCTGGTTGGCCCAACCCGGCTGCGGCGCAGCGGCGTTCAGGGCGCTGCGGAACAAGGTCCATTGCACGCCGAATTCGTTGCCCTGGCCGTCCTTGAGGTTGGCGGTGACGTACCACCATTCGATGCGAAACCCTTCGTGGGGGCCATGATCCACCGGGAAGCTGAACACTCGCCCCGGCACCACCGGCGTGAACCCCTGCGCCTGGTTGCCAAGGCCAGCGAAGCCCTTTTGCTTCGGCGCGGGCTCGCCGCAGCCGGCGAGCAGCGACACCACGAACAGCAGAACCGCCACCTCAATCCTCATGGGCAAAGGTCCTCAGCAGGTCCGCCGGCTGCGTGCGGTACAACGCGTACAACGGCCACGCCGATGCCAACAGCGTCGCCAGTAGCGCCAGCCCCGTCAGTTGCAGCAACTGCAGCGGAAACACCCGCAGCGGCAGGCGCCAGCCGAACGCCTGCACGTTGATCACCGCGTCCAGGCACCACGCCAGCCCGATGCCCAGCGGCAACGCCACCAGCAGCGTCAACACCGCCAGCAGCCAGGTCTGGCCGAGGTTGAGCAGCATCAGCCCGCGCCGCGTCACGCCCAGCGCCCACAGCGGTGCGAGCTGGCCGAGGCGGCTCTGGCTCTGGGTCAGCAGGCTGATGAACAGCGCCACCCCGGCCACCGCCAGCGTCAAGCTGTTGAGCGCCGCCGTCGCGGCGAAGGTGCGCTCAAAGACCTGCACCGACCAACCTTTCAGCCGCGCCTGATCGACGATGCGGGAATCGTCGAGCCGGAACCGCGCCTGCAAGGCGTCGAGCAACGCCGGAATCTTCGCCGGATCGATCCGCAGGTTGAAGCGGTTCGGCGTCAGTTGCGGCCAGTTGCGCAGCAAGTGAGCGCTGTTGACCAGCACATGGCCCTTGGGGTTGCCGTAGTCGGCATAGATGCCCACCACCCTCGGCGACCACGGCCCGCCCGACGTCGGGATCGTCAGGCGATCCCCCGGGCGCACCTTGAGGCGGCGGGCCAGCTGCTCGCTGAGCATCACCGCGTCGTCCGCCGCCAGCGATGCCCAGGGATCGTCGCCCCTGGCCTCCAGCAACGGCCAATGCTGGCGGTAGTGCGGATGGTCGATCACGCCGAACACCTCCGTCGGCCAGCCTTGCAGCGTCACCGCCACCTGCCAGTTGGGCAGCACTGCCGTCACCTCCGCTCGCTGGCGCAGCCAACTGTAGAGCTCCCGGGACTGGGCCGGATTGGTCGGGCTCAAGTACAGCTCGGCTGTCAGGCGCTGTTCGAGCCAGTCGTTGAACGTTTGGCGGAACCCGGCCGTCATGCTGCCGGCGCCGATGTTCGCGGCCATGGCCAACAGCAAGGCCATCAGGGCCAGGCTCAGCGCCGGCAACTGCTGCCGGCAATCGGCGACGAACCATTGGCCCAGCACCGAACGGCTGCGCGCGGACAAACCGTTGAGCAGCGCACTGAGCAACACCGGCAGCGCCAACGCGGCACCGAGCAGCAGACCGGCCAGCACCGCGAAGCCGCTGGCCAGGCTGTCGCCCCACAGCAATGCGCCGAGCGCCACCGCCCCCAGCACGAACGCCACCCGGCCCTGACGCCGCAACCAGCGCGCATGCTGCTGATGCCAGGCCTGGGGATCGGCCACCGCCAGCAACGGCAGGCGCGCCGCCCGCAGCAGGCTGCTGGCCCCGGCCAACAGCGCGCCGAGCAGGCTCAGGCCGATCCCGCTGAGCCACCACCAGGGGCTGAGCCGCAACTGCCCGGCCACTTCCGCCCCGTACAATCCGCGCAGGCTGGCCGCCACATCCGGCAGCAACACACTCGCCAGCCAATAGCCGCTGACCACGCCCAACACCCCGCCCGCCAGCGCCAACGCGCCCAGTTCGATGACCAGGCCGGCGATCAGCAGCCGCGCGCTGACCCCGCAGGCACGCAGGGTGCGCAGCAGCCCACGGCGCTGCTCCAACGCCAGGCCGATGGCGGCATGCACGATGAACAGGCCGACGACGAACGACAGGAACCCCAACGCGTCGAGGTTCAGGTGAAAGCTGTCAGTGAGCCGCGCCAAGTTGTTTTCTTCGCCGCTGCCCTTGAGCTGCAGCAGGCCCTTGAAGCCGGCCGGCAGATCGCCCTGGAAACCGGCGGGCAACCACAGGCGCGTCAGTTGCTCGGGCTGGTCGAGGACGGTTTGCGCGACGCCGATGTCCACCAGCAGCATGCCGGGGGCCATGTCCGACTGGGCTTGCAGCGGCGGCAAGGCCCGACCGTTCTCGGCCTGGGGCGTGTCGCCTTCTTGCAGGTTCAGCGCGTGCAGGGTTTCAGGCGCGATCCAGGTGCTTCCCGGCGGGCTCAAGAATCCGACGATGCGCTCGATCGGCATCGCCTGCCCCGCCACGGCGCTGTCCGCCGGCAACGACACCGGCTCGATGCCCATCAATTGCAGGCGCTGGCTGTCGTGGCCCTTGAGGATCAGCCTGCCTTGCAGCACCGGCGACACCGGCCAGCCCTGGCGGCGCAGGTCGACGAACCATTGCTGCGGGAACGGCGCGCCGTTCGGCGAGACAAGGCTGGCCTGGGGTTCGCCGCCGATCAGTCGGCTGGCTCGGGCGTAGCTGTCGCGGGCCTGGCTGTTGAGCGCTTCGACGCCGGTCAGCAGCCCGGTGGCCAGCCACAGGCCGGTCAACACACTGAAGAACTGCACCGGGTGGCGCCGCCAATGGCTGAGCAGCGCGGCCAGCGTGTACCGCAGCACCGTCACGTCAAGCGACCGTTGGACAGCACCGCCCGTTCGGCCAGCCGGGCCGCCACGCGTGAACTGTGGGTGACCATCAGCAAGGTGGTGGGGGTGTCGTCGAGCAGTTCCAGCAGCAGGCGCAGCACCTCGTCGCTGGTGGTTTCGTCGAGGCTGCCGGTGGGCTCGTCGGCCAGCAGCAGGGTCGGCTGCGCCGCCAGCGCCCGGCCCAACGCCACCCGCTGCTGCTGGCCGCCGGACAGTTGCTCCGGATAGCGCTGCAGCAGCCCGCCCAGGCCCAGGCGTTGTACCAAGTGATTCTGCCAGCGCGGGTCATGCCGCCCGGCCAGCCGCGCCTGGAACGCCAGGTTGTCTTCGATCCGCAGGCTGCCGATCAAGTTGTACTGCTGAAACACCAGGCCGATTTCCGTGCGCCGCCAGCGGGCCAGCTGTGCCTCGTTCATCTCGTCGAGCCGGTGGCCGCCGCTGCGGATGCGGCCGCGATCGACCTTGTCGAGCCCGGCGATCAGGTGCAGCAACGTGCTTTTGCCGCTGCCGGACTCGCCCATCAGCGCCAGGCTGGTGCCGGGCCTGAGCGACAGGTCGACGCCTTGCAGCACGGGCAACAGGCCCTGGGGCGTGGGATAACTTTTGAAGACGTCTTGAACTTCGAGCATGCCGGCATCCGGGCGGTCCGTGTGGGGCAAGGATAGCGGATCTGCATCCGGCGGCGACCGGGCCGGCCTCATCGCCAGCAGGCTGGCTCCCACAAGGGTTGCGGTTGCCCACCGCTTTTGTGAGCGTCACTGAATCCTGTGGGAGCCAGCCTGCTGGCGATAGGGCCGACACAGCCCCAAAGGCCCTACTGCCCCGCCGCCACGCTGGTGCCCGCCTCCCCCGGCGTCACGATGCTGCCCAGATCGATGTGCTTCCACTCGGGCTTGGCCCCCAGCCGCGCGTTGAAGCGGTAATTGAAGGTGAAGTCATCCGCTGTCGGCACGCTCAGCGGCTTGCCGTAAACCGCTTCGATGCCCGCCAGGTCGTAGCCCATCAACTGCAGCAGCGTCGGGAAAATGTTGTAGTGGCTGGAACGGTCCTTGTTCGCCGCCAGTTGGGCCGGCCAGTCCAGGGTCTGCAGGCGCTCGCCCTGGATCACCACCAGCGGCACCAACCCTTCTTCCTCCACCGGGTCGCCGCCGCAATGGGTGTTGAGGCCGGGGTTGCCGCGCTCGTGCAGGTCCTGGCCGTGGTCGGAGGTGTAGATCAGCACCGCGTTGTTCAGGTCGGCCTGGGCGAACACCCGCGAAAAGAACTCGCCGACATTCCACAGCACGGTGTTCTTGTAGGCGTTGCGGTACAGCGCCCAGTCGTCCGGCTGGCCGTTGAAGCCGTCGCGTTTGCCGGTGTCGGCGATGTCGGTGAACTGGCCCCGCGGCAACGCCGGACGGTAGGCCATGAACGCATCGGGGTATTTGTCGTGCACTGGGAAGTGCGCGCCGACCTTGTTGATCACCACCAATTGCGGCGTGCCGTCGTTGAGCAGTTCGACCAGTTTGGCGGCCGCCGCCATGTCACGGTCGCGCACGCTGGTCTGGTCGAACTGGACGAATTCGTCGATGTCCTTTTTCTCGGCGCCGTCCATCAGGTTCTGCAGGTTGCCGCCGGTGCGCTGGGCGTCGATGTACACCGTGCGCAACCCCGCGCCTTTGGCGTACTGCCAGATCGACGGCAGGGTGCTGTTGATCCGCCGGTAGTCGGCGCGGGTGCCGCCGTAGCGCAGGGTGACGTTGGTGTCGGCGCTGCAGTTGGCGATGGACGCGGCGTAGCCGTAGTTGAAGACCGCGACGCCGGGATGCGCCTCCTTGAGGTTGCTGTGCACGCCGAACGGCGCGTTGATGTCCAGGTAGTTGCCGGAAATGCTCTCGTCGATGATCAGCACGATGTCGTGGCCGACCGCCGCCCCATTGCGCGCCAAAGACACCGGCTCCCGCGGCCCGACCGTGTTGTGCAACGCCTCGTAGGCGAACAGGTTGAGGTAGGCCAACGGCGTGTACATCACCGGCAGCCCCCGGGCGCCCTCCCCGGCACGCACGAACAGCACGGCGCTGAGCAGCATCACCCCGCACAGCGGCGCCGCCACCCGCAACGCATTCGGCAGCGGGAACGGACGCCGTGGCTTGAGGCCGATGCCGAGCAACAGCGGCACGCCGTTCAGCAGGCCGTGCACGATCGCATCCCGGTACTGGTACGCCGCTTCCTGGATGAAGCCGCCGGAGTACACCAGCGACACGAAACCGCTGTAGGTCAGGTAGTCGGCGGTCACCCGCATGTACACATCGAAGAACACCGCCGAGATGAACATCGCCAATGCGAACAAATGGCGAATGAAAGACTGACGTATATAGGCCGTAAGTAGTAATGCGAAAGTAAGCGCCAAAAACATAACGCCAAAAAGAACTACCGCAAAACCGACCCCGATAGCACTTAACCGATCCAGGTAATAATCGGAATAAAGCAGCAGATAGATAATTAAAAGCAGTTCTTTCAAATATCTGAACATGGCATTTCCGGGGGATATCGGCGGGCACCGGTCAATAGTTTGTCGGTCAATTTCTGACACTAGCAGCAGGCCATCAAAGCGCAAGAAGTGCCGGACTTTTGCTCAAAGCGTCAAAAAAACATTGACTCAAAACTGACACACCCAAGTCGTTACAGGCCTTGAATTTTGTGGCCTACGACCGTTTATCGTTTTCTTTGAAATGTGAAAAACATGTCAAGGACGGGACAAACCCAGATACAGCAAGTACTTGATGGCCTTTAGCCCCCAAAACTGGGGGTGTTATACACGTGCAACATGTCATTTTGCTGACATGCTTTTCCAACGCTGCGCTATACCCCTTTTGACAGTTCCAATTCGATCTTCCCCAGCGTCTTGCGAGGCACGCCAATATGGACGTGAGCGTATTCGGTACGGGCTATGTCGGCCTGATTCAAGCAGCGGCATTGGCCGATGTCGGACATCGAGTTTTGTGCATCGATATTGACCCGAACAAAATTAAACAACTTCAACAGGCGGTGCCGCCCATCAGCGAACCGGGCCTGTCGGCGACCCTGGAAGAGAACATCAAGGGCGGTCGCCTGTTGTTCAGCACCCAGGCCAGCGATGCGGTGGAACATGCCGAACTGATCTTCATCGCCGTCGGCACCCCGGCCGACGAAGACGGCTCCGCCGACCTCAGCCATGTGCTCAATGTGGCACGGCAGATCGCCGGTGTGATGGAGGCCGACCGCACGCTGATCATCAAGTCCACGGTGCCGGTCGGCACGGCGGATCAGGTGGCGGCCACCGCCGCCGAAGAGCTGCAGCGGCGCGGCAAGGGCAGCCTCAAGGTGCGGATGGTGTCCAACCCCGAGTTCCTCAAGGAAGGCAGCGCCCTGGCCGACTGCATGCGCCCGGACCGGATCATCATCGGCACCCGCGACGCCCAGGCCCGCGAGCAGATGAGCGAGCTGTACGCACCGTTCTGCCGCAACCACGAAAAACTGATGTTCATGGACAACCGCAGCGCCGAGCTGACCAAGTACGCGGCCAACGCGATGCTCGCCACCCGCATCAGCTTCATGAACGAACTCGCCAACCTCACCGAACGGCTGGGCGCCGACATCGAAGCGGTGCGCAAGGGCATCGGCTCCGACCCGCGCATCGGCTACCACTTCATCTACCCCGGCTGCGGCTTCGGCGGCTCGTGCTTTCCCAAGGACCTGCGCGCCCTGCTGCACACCGCCGAGCACAACGGCATGCCGCTCAAACTGCTGCGCAGCGTCACCGACGTCAACGACCGCCAGCGGCACATCCTGTTCAGCAAGCTCAAGGCGCAGTTCCCCGAAGGCCTGGCCGGCAAGTCCGTCGCCATCTGGGGCCTGGCGTTCAAGCCCAACACCGACGACATGCGCGAAGCGCCCAGCCGCTACCTGATGGAAGCGCTGTGGGCCGAAGGCGCCAGCGTGCAGGCCTACGATCCGGAAGCCATGGCCGAGTGCCGGCGCCTTTACGGCTTCCGCGACGACCTGCACCTGTGCGCCACCCGCGACGACACCCTGGAAGACGCCGATGCCCTGGTGATCTGCACCGAGTGGAAAAACTTCCGCGTGGTGGACTTCGACCTGCTGGCCGAGAAGCTGAGGGCGAAAGTCATCGTCGACGGCCGCAACCTCTACAACCCCGAACACGTGGCGGCGGCCGGCCTGCACTACAGCGGCATCGGCCTGCGCCACATCGCCCCCGAAGGCTTGCAGCCATGAAGGTCCTGGTCACCGGCGCGGCCGGTTTCATCGGTGCCCACTGCGTGCTGCGGCTGATCCGCGACGGGCACGACGTGCTCGGCCTGGACAACTTCAACGGCTACTACGACCCGCAGCTCAAGCACGACCGCGTGCGCTGGGTGCGCCACGAGGCCGGGGATTTTCCCCTGGTGACGACTGACCTGGCCGACGCTCCGGCCATCGAAGCGCTGTTCGCCCGCGAACGGCCGCAGGTGGTGGTGCACCTCGCTGCGCAGGCCGGGGTGCGCTACTCGCTGGAGAACCCGCGGGCGTACCTGGACAGCAACCTGGAAGGTTTCCTGAACATTCTGGAAAGCTGCCGGCGCCACCCGGTCGAGCACCTGATCTACGCCTCCTCCAGCTCGGTGTACGGCGCCAACCAGCACACGCCCTACTCGGTGCAGGACGGCGTCAACCACCCGCTGTCGCTGTACGCCGCCACCAAGAAGGCCAACGAACTGATGGCCCACAGCTACAGCCACCTGTTCGGCATCGCCTGCACCGGCCTGCGCTTTTTCACCGTGTACGGTCCCTGGGGCCGGCCGGACATGTCGCCGATCCAGTTCGCCCGGGCGATCAGCGAAGGCCTGCCGCTGAAGCTGTTCAACTACGGCCGGCACCAGCGCGACTTCACCTACATCGACGACATCGTCGAGAGCATCGCCCGCCTGATCGACCGCGCGCCCCACGCCAACGGCGCCTGGGACCGCGAGCAACCCGACCCCGCCAGCAGCATGGCGCCCTGGCGCCTGTTCAACATCGGCGGCCAGCACCCGGTGGAGCTCAAGACCTACCTGGCGCTGCTGGAAAAGCATCTCGGCCAGAAGGCCGTGGTCGAGCTATTGCCCCTGCAACCGGGCGACGTGCTCAACACCTGCGCCGAGGCCAGCGACCTGGCCCGGGCCACCGGGTTCCAGCCCCGGATAGAGCTGGATGAGGGACTGGGGCGCTTCATCGCCTGGTTCCGCGAGTACTACCCCACAGCCTATCGCCCACGCGCCGCGCGCGGCTGATCATCCGCGGAGGAATCCATGACTGGACATGAGAAAGGTGTGCCGATCCAACAGCTCTACCGCGACAAACGCATGGATCCGGAACAGCGAATGCGCCTGGACAGCGCGATCCACCGCCAGGGGCGCGGCTGGGTCACCGGCCGCGAGGGCGGACGGCCCTGGACGCTGTCGCGCACCAACCGCGTGGTCGCCTGCCTCGGCGCCCTGGTCATCCTGCTGCTGATTTCCCCGCTGCTGCTGGGCCTGGCCCTGACCATCAAACTCACCAGCCCAGGGCCTGTGATGTTCGTGCAGAAGCGCACCGGCTACCGCGGCCGCAAGTTCGGCATGTACAAGTTCCGCACCATGGTGGCCAACGCCGAAGAGCTCAAGGAGTCGCTGCGCCACCTGAACAAGCACGGCGCCGACGCCATCGACTTCAAGATCGACAAGGATCCGCGCATCACCGGCATCGGCGGCTTCCTGCGCCGCAGCAGCCTCGACGAGCTGCCCAACCTGTTCAATGTGGTGACCGGCGACATGCGCCTGGTCGGCCCCCGTCCGACCTCCTTCAACGCCTACCGCTACAAGGACAGCCACCTGGCGCGCCTGAGCATCTACCCCGGCATGACCGGCCTGTGGCAGATCTCCGGGCGCAGCGACGTCGACTTCGACCAACGTGTGGAGATGGATCTGAGCTACATCGCCGAGCAGAGCCTTTTGCTTGACCTGAAGATCCTGGTGAAAACCCCCTTCAAAGTATTCAGCGGCCACGGAGCAAGCTAATGGACGGTTCAACCAACAAAAGCCTGAGCATTGCCAGCCCCAGCGAGTCGAACCTGACCTCGACCGTGCTGGACCTGGATCTGCGGATCCTGTTCCTGACCGCCGCCAACCCCGGTGCGGGCACCACCACCAGCGCCCTGGCGCTGGCCAGCCAACTGGCGCAGATGAGCAGCGGCCTGGTGCTGCTGGTGGACGCCAGCCAGTCGGCGACCAATCTCACCCAGCAACTGAACCTGGGCAAGGAGCGCGGCCTGCGCGAACTGCTGTTCAACGAAGAGAACCCGCCGCTGCTGCAGGACTGCGTGGTGCAGGTGTCGAGCCTGCCGTTCCACGTCCTGCCCAACGGCCGGCCGATCCGCACCATGGAGCGCCTGACCCCCGAGCGCCTCGGCCCGCTGCTCGATCAGTTGGGCAGCCAGTACCGCTTCGTGGTGATCGACGGCGACGCGGTGTACTCGGCCGCCGACACCCTGGTGCTGGGCACCCAGGCCGACGGCGTGGTGTTTGTGGTGCGGGCCGAAGACACCCGCTGGGAAGTGGCCCAGGCCGCCGTGCAGCGGCTGACCCAGGCCGGGGCGAAAGTGGTCGGCAGCGTGTTCAACCGCCGCAAGTACTACATGCCCAAATGGCTGTACAAAAACCTGTGAGCCACTGCGAGGGATGACGCCATGAACGCAAAAATGCTTGTGCTGCTGTTGCTCCCGCTCGCCGGCTGCTCCAGCACCTCCGACACCCTGACCATGCCGGTGAACATCCTCACCGCGCCGCCGGCCAACGCCCAGGCCACCGACATGCCCAAGGTCGAGCAGACCCTGCGCCCGCAAGATGTGCTGGACGTGATCTTCCACATCAGCACCAGCGGCTCGGACGCCTACCGCATCCAGTCCGGTGACCAGATCGGCCTGAACTTCACCGCCGCCAGCCAGCTCAACGGCAACCAACTGGTGCTGCCCGACGGCACCATCGAACTGCCGGGCGCCAACACCCAGGTGAAAATCGCCGGCCTGACCAGCGACGAGGCCCGCCAGGAAATCCAGCGCGCCTACAACCGCAAGGCGCTGTTCCAGCCCAACCGCAACCAGTTGACGGTGCAGGTCATCAGCCCGCTGACCAACGAGCAGAACCTCAAGAGCGCCCTCAACCACCCGGCCACCGGCATGAGCCGCGAGATCACCGTGGGCACCGACGGCTACGCCAGCTTCCCGGAGATCGGCGCCGTGCCGCTGCAAGGCATGACCGTCAACCAACTGGAGACCTTCCTCAACCAGAAGTACGCGCAACTGCCGGGCCGGATGACCGTGGACGTGCTGCTCAAGTCCACCGCCGGCAACGAGATCTACGTGCTGGGCGAAGTCGGCCAGCCGGGTTCCTACCCGATCCGCCGGCCGGTCTCGGTGCTTGAGGCCCTGACCCTGGCCCGCGGCACCAACGTCAAGGCGCGCCTGGACTCGGTGATGATCATGCGCCGCAACGGCAACCAGGTGCAGGCCGTGCGCTACGACGTCGAGAAGGCGCTGGCCGGCGACGCGTCGCAGATCGCCTACCTGCAGCCCGACGACATGCTCTACGTGCCCAAGACCAAACTGGCCAGCGCCGGCGAACTCGCCCGGCAACTGGCCGACGTGGTGCTGTTCCAGGGCGTGGGGTTCAGCTTCGGCTACCGCGTCGACAACAAAAACAGCAACAACTGACCCTCGGGTGACCGGCCATGAATCCAAAGGAAAACTACCTGCATGAGTTCTTCAGGATCTTCTTCGCCAACAAGCGGCTGGTGAAGCGTGTCTTCCTGATCTTCGCGGTGATCGCCCTGGCGCTGCCCCTGGTGCTCAAACAGAGTTTCGACATCACGGCCCAAGTGATCGTGCAGTCCAAGAAGCTCTCCCAGGGCGACGCCTCCACATCGCTGACCGTGGACAACGCCACGTTCATTCCGCCGTCGCTGGCGGACATGGAGACCGAGAGCAACATCCTGCGCTCCCCGGCGCTGATCCGTCAGACCATCGGCGAACTGCGGGACAAGGGCGAGTACACCCCGTCGCCGGGGATGTTCAACCGCCTGGTGAGCGAGCCGTTCAAGCGCTACGTCAGCTCGCCGCTGCGCGAACATGTGATCAACCCGCTGCGCGGCCTGCTCGGGCTTGAGACCGATCCGGTGCGCGACACCGCGCTCGACGCGCTCACCCAGCAAGCCATCGATAGCCTGAAGATCGAGACCCTGCCCGGCTCCAACGTGATCTCGGTCATCTACAGCTTCCCGGATCCGCACCAAGGCACGACCTTCGTCGCCGCCCTGCTGCAGAACTATCTGGTCAGCCGTCAGGCCTTGCAGTCGATCGACCTGCCGCAATCGTTCTACGAGTCCAAGAAGCACCTGTACCAGGTGCGCCTGGACGGCCTCGAAGGCACCCGCCAGGCGTTGCTGGAAAGCGTCGGCTCGTCGGACCCGAAGGAGGAAATCACCTTCCGCCTCAACGCGATCAACACCGAAGAGCAAGCGCTGAACCTCTACCAGGACCGCCTGCTGCAAAGCCAGCGCTGGCTCGAATACCTCAAGACCGCCCTGGCCGCCGCCAGCAGCAACAAGCTGGATGACTACTCGTTCCCCTACACCTTCACCACCACTGTGGACAACGTGGCGTTCGAGGATCGCGAGATCAAACAGCTGGGCGAGCAACTGACCACCCAGGTCAGCCGCTACATGAACGACCTGGCGGTGTTCCGCCCCGGCAGCGAACCGATGCTGCTGACCCGCGAGCAGATCGCCCGCACCCGCGCGCAGTTCCTCAAGATCGTCAGCAACCGCATCCAGGAGCGCACCAACGACCTGGCGGTGGTCACTCAGGTCATCAATCAGAAGACCGAGCGCATCGCCCAGTTCAAGGAACGCATCCGCCAGTTGCAGCAGACCCAGAGCAAGCTGCGCCAGATGGACACCGAGATCGACGCGCTGCACGCTGCGTTCTCGACCTACGCCCAGCGCTTCGCCGAGAGCAGCACCACCCGCTCGCTCAACGACGACCTGTCCAACGCCCGGGTGCTCAGCCCGCCGTTCGAGCCGACCGAGCCGGCCTTCCCCAAGCCGCTGCTGATCATTCCGTTCGGCCTGTTCACCGGCCTGCTGCTGGCGATCGCCCTGGTCTATGTGCGTGAGTTCTTCGACCACCGCTTCAAGCACCCTGCACAGATCAGCCACGAACTGGGCGTGCCGGTGCTGCTGGTGATCAACGACCAGAACGCGCTGCCGGGCAACCCGCACAAGAACTGGACCGTGCCGAGCTTCCTGCATTGGGTGCGCAATTGAACGCGCCGTCCTCAGCCAACACCGCCCTGCCGATCATTCACTTGCTCAGCAGCGGCGGGTTCTACGGCGCCGAGCGGATGCTGCTCGACCACTGCGTGGCCACGCCGGGTCGGCATCAGGTGATGTTCCTCGACGCGCCGCCGGAGCTGATCACGCGCTTTCGCCAGGCCGGGGTCGATGCGCAGGGCTGCGCGGGTTTCACCGCCCTGCTGCGGCACCTGCGCCAGCGGCGCGGCGAATACCCGCTGATCAACACCCACAACTTCAAGGGGCTGCTGTTCGGCTGGCTCGCCGCGACCCTGCTGCGCCTGCCGCTGGTGATCACCCAGCACGGCTTCACCCCGCGCAGCCGCAAGCAGAAGTTCTACACCTGGCTGAGCCTGCAACTGTGCCGCACCGCCTCGGTGAACCGGGTGGTGTGCGTGGCCGAAAGCATCGCGGCCCTGCACCGTCAGGCCAGCGTGCGCGCCGAGAAGCTGCAGGTGATCCCCAACGGCCTGCCGGCGGCAGAGGCCGCCGGCAAGGCACGGGCCGGCCGCCAGCGCCAGCTCGCCGGCTACGTGGGTCGGTTGAGCAGCGAGAAAGGCCCGGACCTGTTCCTCGACGCGCTGATCCCGCTGTGCCTGCACCACCCGCAGCTCGACGCGGTGATGCTCGGCGAAGGCCCGGAACGTGAGGCGCTGCAAGCGCGGATCGATGCCGCCGGCCTGCACCAGCGCATCCGTCTGCCGGGCTATCAGACCGACATGCGCCGCTGGTGGCGGCTGCTCGACGCGCTGGTGATCAGCTCACGCACCGAAGGCACGCCGATGATCCTGCTGGAGGCGATGCAGAGCGGCGTGCCGGTGGTGGCGTTCGGCGTCGGCGGGATCCCCGATGTGCTGGAGCACCGGCACAACGGCCTGATGGCGGCCCCCACCGACACCGCCGCCCTCGCCCGCCAGCTCGACAGCCTGCTGACCGACCCGGTGCTGGCCCGGCAGCTGCGCGACAACGCACGGCGCACGCAACAGGACCGCTACGACCTCAAGGCCCTGGCCGAACGCTGGTCGCAGCTGTACATCCGCACGGCACGGGAGGCACGCGCATGATTGTCCCGCTCTCGATCGTCAGTCTGCTCGGTCTGGTCTGCGTCGCCCTGCTGGCCAGCCCTTATCCGTACCTGGCGCCGGGCGCGGTGCTCGGCCTGGTGGGCGTGGCGGTGCTGTACCGCAAGCCGGCCTGGGGCCTGCTCGGCATCGCCGCGCTGGTGCCGTTCGAGGGTTTCTTCAAGGACAGTTCGCTGTCGGGCAGCAAGCTGCTCGGCGCTTCGCTGGCGCTGATCCTGATGCTGCAACTGGCGCTGCACCAGCTGCCGTCCGAGCGCCTGCGCAGCAATGTCTGGCGGTTCCTGATCGGCTTCATGGCCCTGTACCTGCTGAGCCTGCTCGACACCGACGACATGGGCATGTCCCTGGGGCACCTGCGCGAGCTGAGCGTCGGCCTGATCCTGTTCGTCATCACCCTGCTGATCGGCCGCGAGCTGAACCTGGACCTGTTCGCCCGACTGGTGACCCTGAGCGTCAGCGCCACGTGCGCCATGGCGATGTTCTCCACGAAGTTCCAGGACCAGGGCCGCGCCGCCGGCCTGCTCGAAGACCCCAACGCTTTCGCCCTGCTGATCGCGTTCGCCGTGCCCTTGGGCCTGCTGCTGGTGATCCGCAGCCCGAACCTGCTGCACCGGCTGTTCTGGGGCGGCTGCTGCCTGCTGTTGCTGGGCGGCATGACCAAGACCGAATCCCGTTCCGGGCTGGTGGTGCTGGCCCTGAGTCTGGTGATCGGCTGCTGGCATTACCGTGCGCAGCTGTCGCGCATCCGCCCGCGTCACCTGGGCTTCGCCATGCTCGGCGCGGCCATCGTGATTCCGCTGGCGATCTACGCGATGCCCGCCGGCTACCTGGCGCGCATCCAGTCCTTGAGCGTGCTCAGCGCCGGGGCCCGCGGCCACGACGACGAATCCCTGGGCCGGCGCGCCTCGTACATCGTGGTCGGCGGCCAGATGATCCGCGAGAACCCATTGCTCGGCTCCGGCCCCGGCACGTTCCCGCTGCACTACGCCACCACCGGCTACGCCAAGGCGTTTTCCGCCAACCGCAAGATCGGCGACCTCTACCGCCGTGCGCACAACACTTACCTTGAGATCTTCAGTGAACTGGGGATCCCGGCGGGCCTGCTGTTCGTCGGCATGCTCGCCCAGGGCCTGTACAACCTGATCCGCGCGCGGCGGGCGTGGATGCAGCGGCGCGACTGGGAGCAGGCTGACCTGATGACCCACCTGGGGATGAGCTTCCTGTCGCTGACCCTGTTCCTGATGTTCCTCAGCGCACCGAACCAGAAGTACGTGTGGATCATGCTGGCGCTCGCCAGCGTCCTGCGCCTGAAAGCCGAACAGGCGCCGCCGAGGGAGGCCCGCCCATGACCCGGATCAGCATCGTCATTCCCATGTTCAACGAGGCGCGGCACATCGGCCGCACGCTGCTCGCGGCACAGAAGGCCGCGCAGGCGGCCGGCGTCGAGTGCGAGCTGATCGTGGTCGACAATGGCTCCACCGATGACGGCCCGCAGATCGCCCGGCGGTTCGGCGCCCAGGTGCTGGTGCTGCCGGGGCTGATGATCGGCGCCCTGCGCAACCGCGGCACCGCCCGCGCCACCGGCGAATGGCTGGCGTTCATCGACGCCGACATCGAAATGCCCGAAGACTGGCTCGGCCCGCTGTTCGCCACCGAAGCCGTGGGCAGCGCCGACGTGTTCGGGCTGGACCTGCACACCCCCGCCGCCGCGCCGTGGTACGCCGTGGCCTGGCAGCGCCGCACCCTGCGCCCGCAGACCCACATCGCCCATGCCGTGGACTGGCTGCCCAGCGCCAACCTGCTGATGCGCCGGCGCTGGTTCGACAAGGTCGGCGGGTTCGACGAGAACCTGCGCACCGGCGAAGACAAGGAATTCACCCTGCGCCTGAACGAACAAGGTGCGCGGCTGCTGTCGGTCAACGAAAGCGTGGCCCTGCACTGGGGCTACGAAATGAACTGGCGCGAGTGGATGGGCAAGGAAATGTGGCGCCAGGGCAGCCACCTGCAATTGCTGCGCACCCACGGCATGAGCCTGCGCCTGCTGCGCTTCCCGTTGCTGTCGCTGGTCGCGTGGCTGCTGGATCTGTTGGCGGTGTCCGCCCTGCTCAACGGCTTTCCCCATCACGCGGCGATCATGGTGATGCTGACCACCCTGCCGGCGCTGGCGCTCAGCGTGCGCCAGAGCAGCCGCCACCGCCACATCGGCCTGACCCTGCAACTGTGGGGGCTGCACTGGGTGCGCCTGCACCTGGCCGGGGCCGCGTTCATTCTCAGTCTGTGTCATTGGACCGCCAGGAGGCCTGCCCGTGGCTGAATTCATTTTCTGGACCTGCCTGCTGCTGCCGGTGTACGCCTACCTCGGCTATCCGCTGCTGCTGACCCTGCTCGCGCCGCTGTTCCCGGCCTGGCGCCACACCCCGGCGCCGCCGCTGAACGTCAGCGTGGTGATCGCCGCCCACAACGAGGCGCGGCACATCGAGCACAAGCTGCGCACCCTGCTGGCCCAGGACTACCGGCCGGCCACGCTGCAGATCATCCTGGCCAGCGACGGCTCCACCGACGACACCGTGGCCCGCGCCCGTACGGTCGACGACCCGCGCATCACCGTGCTCGACCTGCCGCGCCAGGGCAAGGCCGCCACCCTCAACGCCGGCGTGGCGCAGAGCAGCGGCGACATCCTGGTGTTCACCGACGCCGACAACCAATGGTCGCTCGACACCCTCGGCCACCTGCTCGCGCCCCTGAACGACCCGCAGGTCGGCGCCTGCGCGGGGCACATGGTGATTCCGGTCACCGGCGGCGGCCTGAGCGTCGGCGACAGCCTCTACCGGCATTACGAAGGCTGGCTGCGCCGGGTCGAGAACCGCACCGGCTGCATGGTCTCGGCCGACGGCGCGCTGCTGGCCCTGCGCCGCGAGCTGTTTGAGAACGTGCCGGCGGAGGTCAACGACGACTTCTTCCTCAGCACCTGCGCACCGGCGAAGTTCAAGCGCATCGTCTACGTGCCCGAGGCCCAGGTGATCGACCACGGCGTGGACGATGCGGACAAACAGTTCCGCCGCCGCCAGCGCGTCACCGTCGGCGGCCTGCAGAGCCTGGCCCAGCGCCGCGAGCTGCTCAACCCGCTCAAGCACGGCCTGTACGCGCTGGCCCTGATCAGCCACAAGCTGATCCGCCGCCTGGCGCCGGTCCTGCTGCTGCCGTTGCTGCTGAGCAATTTCTGGCTGTGGGACGACCACGGTTTCTATCGCCTGAGCCTGCTGGCGCAGCTGCTCGGCTATGCCGCCGCCGTCGCCGGCCTGCTGGATTCGCAACACCGCCTCCCCAAACCGTTCCGCCTCGCGGCGTTCCTGCTGGTGACCCTGGCAGGCATGAGCATCGGCCTGTGGCAGTTCTTGCGCGGCCAACGCTACGCCCAGTGGAACCCTGAACAAAACCGATAAGAGAGAGGGCACAGCCATGGCGATCAAACAACTGATAAAACGCACCAGTGGCTGGCTGTACCTCAATTCGTCCGTGGGACGAAACCAACTGCACGGCGCCGGGGTGATCCTGATGCTCCACCGGGTGCTGGCCAACGACCGCGCCGCCGACCTGCCGCACCGCAACGAACTGTGCGTGGGGCCCAAGGCGTTCGAGCACCTGTTGGTGTGGCTTCGGCGCCATTTCGATTGCGTGCCGCTGATGGAGATCCTGCAGCCCAACGCGCTGCGCACCGAGCGCCCGCAAGTGGCGCTGACCTTCGACGACGGCTGGCGCGACAACGCGGTCAACGCCTTCGCGCTTTTGCAGAAGCACCAGGTGCCGGCCAGCGTGTTCCTGTCCACCGACTTCATCGGCAGCCGCCAGCGCTTCTGGTGGGAAAGCGTCGGCGAAACCCTGTGGGGCAGTCACGGCGAGAAGCCGCGCCAGCACCTGATCGAATGCCTGCATGCCATCGGCCATCCGCTGCCGGTGCTGGTGGACGACATCGACGTGAACCGGCGCAGCCTGTCGTTGCTGCATTACCTGCAAGACCTCAAGACCCTCGACCCGGCCATCCTCGAACGCCTGACCGACGAGTGCCCGCAAGAGGCGCTGCCCCAGGCGCTGGACTGGCACCAGGTGCGCGCGATGGAGGCGTCCGGGCTGGTGCGCTTCGGCCCCCACGGCGCCAGCCACGCCATCCTCACCGGCCTGGACGACGTGCGCCTGAACGAAGAGATCAGCCGCAGCCGCACCGCCCTGCACAACGGCTGCAACCGGCCGTTGCCGGTGTACTGCTACCCCAACGGCGACAACGATGCGCGGGTGCGCGAACACATCGCCAACCACGACTTCCCGTTTGCCCTGGGCACCGGCACCGGCATCTACCGCGGCACGGGCGATCCGCTGAACCTGCCGCGCTTCGGCGTCAGCCAGCGCACCGCGCGCAATCCTGAGCTGCTGTCGTGGCGGATCTTCCGTGGGGCGCGGCCATGAGCCGAGGCAACTACCTGCGCCACCTGGCCCTGAGCATGGGCACCAAACTGGCGATGATCGGCCTGCGCCTTTTGCGCAACGTGCTGCTGGCGCGGATCCTGGGCCCCAGCGAGCGCGGGCTGTTCGCACTGCTCAGTACCCTGCCGGACCTGATCAGCGCGGCCACCAGCGGCGGGCTCAATTCGGCGGTGGGCTATCAAGCGGCCAAACAGCGGCCGATGGGCCTTTTGCTCAGTCAGGTGCTGGTGTTCGGTTGCCTGCTGGCGGGGCTGCTGACCTTGCTGGTGGTGGCGCTGGTGCGCGAATTCGGCGCTGATCTGGACGTGACGGTGCAGTTGGGCCTGCTGGCTTGGCTGTTGCTGCTGGCGGTGCCGCTGACGGTGCTCAAGAGCGGCCTGCTGACCCTGCACAACGCCTCCGGCGGCGTGGTGGCGTTCAACGCCTTGCGCCTGGTGGAATCGCTGGCGCCGCTGCTGCTGTTCCTGGCGCTGTTCTGGATGTGGAAGGAATCGGCGCTGGAAGCGGCGCTGATCAGCTGGCTGACCGGCATAAGCCTGGTGGTGCTGGCCGGCTGGGTGTGGCTTGGTCGCGCGCAGCCCGTGCGCCTGCAATGGGACCGCGCCAGCCAGAACGAACTGCTGCGCTACAGCGCCCGCAGCCATCCGGACCTGTTGTTCCAGCAGGTGATCCTGCGCTCGGACTACCTGTTCATCGGCGCCCTGCTCGGCAGCGCCGCGCTGGGCCATTACGCCATGGCCAGCGCCGCCGCCGAACTGCTGCTGATCGTCCCGGAAGCGGTGACCACGCCGCTGATGAAACGCCTGCTGCAGCAGGACGAAGGCATGGATCGGCTCACCCCGCTGGCCCTGCGCCTGACCGCCACGGTGATGCTCGGCGCCTGCCTGACGATGGCGCTGATCGGCCAGTGGCTGATCGTCACCCTGTTCGGCGCCGCCTACCAGCCGGCCTACCCGGCCCTGTTGGCGTTGCTGCCGGGCCTGCTGGGGTTGTGCTACGCGAGCATCCTGCGCCTGGACCTGCTGGGCAAGAACCGCCCCGGCACGGTGTCGCTGCTGATGGGCCTGGGCGCGTTGCTCAACCTGGCGCTGAACCTGCTGCTGATCCCCGCCTACGGCATCGTCGGCGCGGCGGCGGCCTCGTCCATCGCCTACCTGGCGGTGACGGTGGCGATGCTGGTGCTGTACTGCCGGCTGAGCGGCGTGCCGTTCTGGAAGACCCTGATCATCCTGCCCAGCGACGTCGCGCCGATGTGGCTGATGCTGCACAGGAAAACCGCATGAGAAGCCTGGCCCTGCTGCTCGGCCTCGGCCTGTCGCTGGACGCCTTCGCGGCGGCGATGCGCTGGGGCGACATCCGCGACGGCAGCCTGTACCTGCA
Source organism: Pseudomonas sp. R25(2017) (assembly GCF_002112565.1). NCBI lineage: Bacteria > Pseudomonadati > Pseudomonadota > Gammaproteobacteria > Pseudomonadales > Pseudomonadaceae > Pseudomonas > Pseudomonas sp. R25(2017). The sequence continues at coordinate 17,135 of NZ_NEHZ01000028.1, read as the reverse complement.
GGCGGACCGCCCGGACACGCTGACCGTGCGCTGGGCGCCGGCCTGGCAGGCCGACGCCAACGAAGAGCACCTGTACCTGCTCGACGGCCAGGGCAAGCTGCAAGGCGAGCGGCTGATCGCCGCCAGCGAAACCCGCGGCAGCCAGAGCTGGCCCCTGGCGCCGGGCGCGGCCAGTTACCGGTTGGAGATCCCCGGCTACAGTTTCCGCAATTACCGGGTCGAGCACGACGAGCGCACCGTTGCGCTGTTCGCCCCGGCCAAGGTGCATTTCTGCGCCGAGACCCGGGACGGCGACACCCTGTACTTCAAGGTCGCGCCGGGCGAACGCGCGGTGCTGGCGGGCAAGTTCCACGGCGGCGTCGACGCCCTGCAGGCGCAGCGGGTCGGCGACGGGCAGGCCCTCACACTGAAACTGGTGCCCTACCCGGCCTATTGGCAGTTCGACCAGGTGAGCCTGCCGGTCAGCGAGCGCGAACAGGTCTGGCGCCTGCGCCTGCACGGCGGCGGCAAGGCGGCGTTCTGGCTCGACGGCACGGCCAACCTGTTCGCGCAGGCGCCCGAGCAGCTCAAGCCGCTGCGCGAAGACGACGGCCAGACCCGCCTCACCCTGCACGACAAAGTCCTGGGCCGCACGCCGGACCTGGGCGTCGCCCTGCCCTACGTGCTGCCGCCGCCCGCCAGCCATGCCGTGCTCGATGCGCTGAAGCCGGCGGCGGCCAGTTATTACAGCTTCGTCGACGTGACGACGAAGAACCCGCATTTCGAAGACGCGTTCCGCCAGGCCTATCAGGAACGCTTCGGCATCCGCCAAGACATCACCCTGCTCGCCGGCAGCCAACGCCAGGCCGACCTGCGCGCCGACACGCAAAGCAACGGCGGCCTCGACGCCTGGCTCGCCGGCACCCGTGCGCTGGGGGGCAAGGGCACCCACTACATCGGTTTTGCCGACGAGCCGAACCTCAACTACGCCAGCTACGAGCAGTACCGGGCGATCTTCGCCAGCATGGCCCGCCAGGTGCGCAGCGACCCGGCCAACGCCGCAGCCGGCGTGCGCATCGCGATGCCGGCTAGCGCGAGGCTGGTCAACGGGCCGTTCGCCGACCACGCGGCGGACAAGCGCGGCCTCGACTGGGCGCGCCGGCTGCTGGACGAATCCGCCGCCCAGGTCGATGCCCTGGCCTGGCACGAATGGATGGTCCGCGACCTGCTCGCCACCCGCACCTACCGCGACAGCGTGCAGCGGGCCGCGCAGTTGGTGGGGCTGGACGCCCACGGCGCGCCGCGCAAGGCGCTGCTGCTGGACCAGACCAACCTGTCCAGCGGCTCCAGCCTGAGCCCCTACGACCAGGACACCCACTACGCTTCGCTGTGGTGGGCGTCGGTGGTGATCAACGCCTCCCAGGACGGCCTGCTGACGATGCTCAACTGGTTCCAGGCCGCCGACGAGCCGCAGTACCCCAAAGGCATGATCCGGGTGCTGGGCGATGACCGTTTCGAACTCAAGCCGGTGGGCCTGGCCCAGCAGTTCATCCGCCAGCACTGGCTGCACCAGGTGCTGTGGCTGGACAACGACGCCTTCGAGGTCGATGCGCTGGCGATGGCCGGCGACGACCAACGCTCGCTGCTGGGCGTGAACAAAGGCACGCGCCTGCAACGGGTGGACCTGGGCGGCGCCAAGTGCCCGCTGAACAACGGCGCCCTGCGCTACTTCGGCGCCGACAACCGCAGCCGCGACGCACCCTTTCGCTGCCAGGACGGCCGCGTGCGCTTCGACCTGCCGGGACAGACCCTGTTCGCCCTGCGCTGGAGCGCCTCATGACCGCCCTTGTGATGTTCTGCCGCGCAGGCCTTCGGCCGCGCCCTGCACCGTCATCAGGAGTGAACACCATGAATGCCCTGAAAAAACTCAGCGAGCGGATCCACCAGAAAGGCCTCAAGGCCACCTTCAAGACCCTGTGGAAGCGCTACGTGTTCTTCCACTGGGAACTGCTGTGGATGGAGCGCGACCTGGTCAGCCCGGTGCCGCCCCACAGCCTCAAGCCCTACCCGGCGCTGAGGGTGGTGAAGATCACCCCGACCAACACCGGTGCCTTCGCCCGCTACTTCGGCGACCGTGTCGGCACCATGGCGGAACTGGCCGCCGAAGGCCACACCGGGCACATGCACCTGGACGACCAGGGCGATGCCGTGGCGTTCATCTGGGGCTGCGCGCACAACTACTACGACCGCCATTACTACGGCTGCGAATTCCCGGTCAAACCCGGCGAGTTCTTCGAGTTCGGCGGCGAACTGACCCGCGCCTACTGGGGCACCGAACTGTCGGTGGATCTGCAGCTGGAGCTGTGGAAAGCCATGGCCGCCCAGGGCTGCGACAAAGTGGTGGACGTCTGCGAGTTCCACAACATCCCGGCGCTCAAGCTGCACCTGCGCATGGGCTACACCGAGCAGGGCCGGATCATGAACGTCTACGGCCTGTTCGGCCGCTGGCGCTTCTACCGCGAAACCCGCTACAGCGGCTCGCGCCTGGATGCGCTGCGCAAGCCTTCCCGTCCACCTGTCACCGCACCGGCGACCTGACCCTATGGCGCAATTCGAATGGCGCACCTCGCTGTGCGCACCCGACTTCCCGGCCGCGCAATACGAAGCGCTGCGCCTGCGGGTGACGGACCACACGCCGTTCAACAGCCTGGCTTGGCTGTGCGCGGCCGAACAGGCGCTGGGCGAGGACGAACGCCTGCACATTCTGCTGGGCTGGGAAGCGGACGAATTGCGCCTGTGCCTGCCCCTGGTGGCCGGGCGCGAACGGTTCGGCGGCTGGCCCTTCCGGGTCGTGCATCACCTGGGGCATCCGCTGGCCGACCGCCTCGCGCTGCTTTCGCAACTGGACGCCGCCGGCATGTGCCGGGCGCTGGCGCTGATCCGCCGGCGGATGCCCCACGCGCTGCTGCAACTCAACGAACTCACGGAGCCGGTGGGCGAGCCGAGCGCCCTCACCCACTGGATGGCCGTCAGCTCTACCGGCGAGCGGCGGCTGAGCTGCCGGGTGCCGGTGCACCTGATCAGCGACGCCGACCGCCAGGAAGTCTCCGGCGATCCGCGCTACAAGCTGCGCCGGGCGCGCAAACGGATCGCCGCCTGCGGCGCGGTGGTGCGGCGCATCGTGCCCGACGCCGACAGCATGGGCCCGCTGCTGCAGGCCATCGGCGAAGTCGAAGCGGTGAGCTGGAAAGGCGACGAAGGCGTCGGCATCTTCGCCACCGAGCGCAGCCGCCGCTGGATGCACAGCGCCTTCACCGCCCTCGCCGCCCAAGGCCGGGTGCGGGTGGTGACGCTGGAACTGGACGGGCGCTGCCTCAGCTACCGCCTGGGCCTGCTCGAACAGGGCCGGCTCTATGACTACAACCTCGCCTTCCTGCCGCAGCACGCGGACCTCGGCAGCGGCCGGGTGCTGCTGGAGGAATGGATCCGCTGGGGACTGGACGAGCACTGGCACTGGATCGACGCTTCACGGGTGAGCCTGGAGAACTCCAGCCACCAACTGCACGAACGCATGACCGGGCAACTGGAGCACTGGCGCTGGAGCTTCTACTCCTGGCGCCCCAGTGGCCTGCTGCTGGGCCTGGCGCTGCGGCTCTGGCAGCGGCTCAAGCCGGCGCTGCAGCGATGGCGGGCGCAGCGGGCGACGCCTGACGCCAAGCCTGCGCCGCACACCACCCCAACGACCACGGAGGGCGAACATGCCACGCCAAGTCATAGTCAACGCTGACGATTTCGGCCTCAGCCCGAACGAAAACTCGGTGATCTTCGGCGCCTTCAAGGCCGGGGTCATCAGCTCCGCCACCGCCATGGCCAACATGCCGGCCTTCGAGGCGGCCTGCGCCCTGGCCCGCCATCCGTTGCTCGAAGGCAGGGTCGGCCTGCACTTCAACCTGACCTACGGACGGCCCCTGAGCCAGGCCATCCTGGCCCGCCGCACCTTCTGCGACAGCCACGGCGTGTTCGACCTCAACCTGCCGCGCCACAGCCTGTGGCTGGGCCGTGAGGACCGCGAGGCGGTGCAGCAGGAATTGCAGGCGCAATGGCAGCGCTGCGTCGACCACGGCCTGCGTCCCAGCCATCTGGACTCCCACCAGCACGTGCACAACATCTGGCCGATCGGCGAGATCGTCGCCCGCTTCGCTGCCCGCCAAGGCGTGCCGGTGCGCCTGGCGCGCAACCTGGGGCAGAACCTCAACCTGCCCAAACGCCTGTTCAAGGGCCTGCTCAACCGTCGCCTGCAAAACCTGGCCGGCGCCACGGCGGACTACGTCTGCACGCCAGTGGATCTGCGCGAGGCGCCCGCGCCGACCGACGGCGTGCTGGAGATCGTCGCCCACCCGACGCAGCTGACCGGCGACTTCGGCGACGCCTACCTGCAACCGGGCGAGTCCCTGAGCCACGTTCTAGAGCGTCGTCTGACGGGGGTTCCACGGATTTCCTACGCCGACCTGAACAAGGAACTGCTGCGCGGCACCGCTGTGCCTGAATGACTTACATACCTTGCAATACATTCGAAGATGGCACTTCGCAATGACTTTGCAGGCGTGATCTATACCCACAAAAAGCGTCATCCACCGCACCGGGCCTAGGCCACGGAGGGCAACATGAGCGTCATCGAAAAGCTGCGTGAGCGCATCAGACAAAAGGGCCTGGGCCGCACATTCACCACCCTGTGGAAACGCTATGTGTTCTTCCACTGGGAACTGCTGTGGATGGAGCGCGACCTGGTCAGCCCGGTGCCGCCGCACAAGCTGCGCCCCTACGAAGGCCTGCGCCGGGTGGACATCACGCCGGAGAACGCCACGGCGTTCGCCAAGCATTTCGGCGACCGCGTGCAGACCATGGCCGAACTGGCCGCCGAGGGCCATACCGGGCACATGTACCTCGACGCCGACGGCCACGCGGTGGCGTTCATCTGGGGCAGCGTGCGCGACTACCACGACCGCCACTACTACGGCTGCGAATTTCCGGTCAAACCCGGCGAGTTCTTCGAGTTCGGCGGCGAAATGACCCGGGCGTACTTCGGCAGCAGCCTGTCGGTGGACGTCCAGGTCGCCCTCTGGGAAGCCATGGCCGCCCAGGGCTGCCACAAGGTGGTGGACGTCTGCGAGACCCACAACATCCCGGCGCTCAAGCTGCACATCCGCATGGGTTACCACGAACAGGGCCGCGTGACCCACGTCTACGGCCTGTTCGGCCGCTGGCGCCTGTTCCGCGAGACCCGCTACCAAGGGTCGAGGCTGGAGCCCCTGCGCAAGCCGGGCCGGCCGGTGGTGACGGCGGCGGCGCGGGCTTGACCGAGGCCTCCTACGACTCAAAGAAGCACTGCCTACATGAATTGATGAATGCTCAACGCATTGTGGCGAATGGGCTGACTGCCTGACCGTATCCATCTGGATACAGTCAGGCCATGACCTATCTCATCAAGCAAACACCGACTTTTGCGACATGGCACGCCTCAATCCGGGATCTCCGGGCCAAGATTGCTGTTGCCCGTCGCATTGATCGCGCCTCAGCAGGTAATCTAGGCGACATCAAGTCAGTAGGAGACGGCGTGTCCGAAATGCGTGTAGATGTCGGCTCCGGCTATCGGGTGTATTTCACCCTTCGAGATCGCATCTGCATCATTCTGCTGGCAGGAGGAGACAAATCATCGCAAGGCGCGGACATCAAGCGTGCCAAGAGAATGGCAAAGGAGGTTTGACCGTGAGTCAGGCTTTGACGGTTTTTGATATGGCATCACTGTTGAACAGTGACGAGGCCATCAGCGAATACCTTTCACAGGTGCTGGCTGACGGTGACAACGAAGAGTTTCTTCGCGCCATCGGTCATGTGGTCAAGGCGCGGGGCATGACCCAAGTCGCCAGGGATTCGGGAATGGGCCGTGAAAGCCTGCACAGAGCTTTCGCGCCTGGCGCAAAACCTCGATTCGATACGGTGCTCAGGGTCATTCATGCCCTTGGCATTGATCTGTGCGCCCAGCCGGGGCATGTGATCGATCACACCACTCACTGAATATCGGCTGGGGTTAGGGTGACCGCACATTTTGCGGGCACCTCGACTCACGAAGGGGCTACTGTCTTGATCTTGCCCCGCAGCGCCTTGACTGACGCCATCGCCAGCAGGCTGACTCCCACAAGATCTTGTGGAAGCGGGCTTGCCCCGGGCGGCGATCCGAAGAAGGAGCCGGGACATTCAGCGCTTTTCCGCCACCAAGGTGAAGCACATCGGCACCTGCGCCGTCTGCCCTTCGTAGCGGTCGTACAGTTCTTCGCGGTTGGAGTGCGGGTATTCCTTGAAGTGCGCGATGTTCAGCCCTGCGCCGATGGCGCCGCTGAAGATCGCGCCCAGGGTGTGCACGAACCAGTAGGACGGCGCGGCCTTCTGTTCGACCTTGCCGGCGTAGACGATCGGTTCTTCCTGCACGAACGGCGCTTCACGGAAGTAGGACGCGGCGAGGCGGTACGGATCTTCGGCCTCGGGGTCGAGCATTTCCAGGAACGGGTGGGTTTCGTAGATCACCAGGCGTGCGCCGGGCTTGAGCACCCGGGCGACATGACGCAAGAACGCGCCGATGTCGGGCATCCAGTTGAGGACGCCGATGGTGATCAGCGCCACGTCGAAGCGGCCGTCCAGCTCGGCCGGCAGACGGTGGATGTCGGCCTCGATGAATTGCGCGTCGTGAGGCGAACGTGCGTTCAGCGCCCGGGCCTGTTCGAGGAACGCCGTCGACTGGTCGATCCCCGTGACCCGCCGCGCGCCCAGCGCGAACAGCGACAGGCTCTCCCGGCCGTTGTTGCAGCCCAGCTGCACCACGTCCTTGCCGTCGACGCCGACCTGTTCCAGCAGGCCGCGCAGGGTGTCGTCCAGGCAGGAGAAGTCCGCTTGGGCGACGTCGGCCAGCAGGGCTTGCCAATCGGGCGTGTCGCGGTGGTGGCGGGCAGAATCGTTCCAGGCCTGACGGTTGCTGGCGACGGCGTCTTGAGGGTTCGGCACTTCCATGGCGCTCTCCGGGTGGTGCTCGTGATTGAGCGGCCCGAGTCTAGGTCAGCCTGACGGCGCCAGTTGTTGGGAACATGTAACCGGCGGCGCGGCTATAGTTAACAGCCTTGGGGAAAACCGTTTCCACAGGTGCCGCCATGCGAACGCTCATTTGGTCGCTGTTGCCGGGCTGTCTGCTCGCCGCCGCTCAGGCCCAGGCGCTGGACAGCAACTTCAATTACTACGGGGCGGACCAGCCCTTCGCCCACCCCGCGCCGCCGTCGCTGTCGGCTGCGCCGCCGCGGACCTTCGATGACACGTCGCCGCAGGACTTCATCGTCATCCCGGACCGCCACGTGTTCCACGACTCGCAATTGCCGACGGTGGCCGACGCCACGGTGCGGGTGTTCGTGCGCACCTACGATGCCGAGCGCGGCATCTACGTCAACGACGAGGTGCTGGATCCCACTTGCCTGCTGGAGTGCCTCAGCCCTCAGACACAGTGATGGCCTCCTTGGAGGGCGGAGGGTCAGGCAGCAGAGCTGCCGGATGTGCCGGCCTCATCGCTTGCAGGCAAGCTCCTACAGGTTTTGGTGGTGTACATGAATCTTGCGAACACCCGGGATACCTGTGGGAGCCAGCCTGCTGGCGATGGCGGTGGGGCAGGCAGCAGAGATGCCGGATGTGCCGGCCTCATCGCTGGCAAGCCAGCTCCCACAGGTTTTGGTGGTGTACATGAATCTTGCGGGCACCGGGGATCCCCTGTGGGAGCCAGCCTGCTGGCGATGGCGGTGGGGCAGGCAGCAGAGATGCCGGATGTGCCGGCCTCATCGCTGGCAAGCCAGCTCCCACAGGTTTTAGCGGTGTGCCTAGATCCTGCAAACACCCGGGATACCTGTGGGAGCCAGCCTGCTGGCGATGGCGGCGACGCGGGTTCTGCGTTCACCACTGACGCTTGTCCGGCCGGGCCAGGCCCAGCTTTTCGATGCGGTAGCGCAGCATGTCGCGGCTCAGGCCCAGCAGGCGGGCGGATTTGGTGACGTTCCAGTCGGTCTTGTCGAGCATCTTGCGCACCATGTCGCGTTCGACCTCCGGCAGGTTCATCGATTCGGTGTTGCTCGCCGGGCGCGGCTCGAAGTGCGGCATCTCGTGCTGGTGCAGCGCCGGCTCGTCCACCAGGCTCATGCACACGTTCAACTGGTGGGCGGCGATGGTGTCGGCCGGCGCCAGCAGCACGGTCTGCTCCAGCATGTTGCGCAGCTCGCGCACGTTGCCGGGCCAGGTGTAGCCGAGCAGCAGTTCTTCGGCCTGCTGGCTGAAATGCAGGTTCGGCTTGCCGTAGCGCTTGCCGTGGCTGGCGAGGAAGTGCCGGGCCAGCAGCAGGACATCGTCGCCCCGGGCATACAGGCGCGGCACCTTGATCGAAATGATCCGCAGGCGGAAGAACAGGTCCCGGCGGAACTTGCCCTGCTGCACCATCTGCTCAAGGTTGCAGTTGGTGGCGCTGATCACCCGCAGGTTGACCTTGCGCTCCTTGACCGAGCCGACCCGACGGATCGTGCGATCCTCCAACAACTTGAGCAGCTTGGCCTGGAGCACCAGATCCATTTCGCCGATCTCGTCGAGAAACAGCGTGCCGCCGTCCGCCGCTTCCACCAGCCCGACCCGGCGGTCCTTGGCGTCGGTGAATGCGCCCTTCTCGTGGCCGAACAGCTCCGATTCCACCAGGTTGGAGGGAATCGACGCACAGTTGAACTCAATGAACGGGCCCTTGCTGCGCGAGCCGTCGAAATGCAGCGCGCGGGCCACCAGTTCCTTGCCCGTGCCGGTCTCGCCTTCCACCAGCACCGGCGGCAGGTCGCCGCCGGTCATGCGCCGCTCGGCTTCAAGCAACTGGCCGAGGGTGTGCTTGAGGTGGTGCATCGGCGCCGATTCGCCGATCAGCGCCTGCACCCCGGACTTCTGCGCCTCGCGCTCCTGGTAGAACGACAGCGTGCGCTCCATCCGTTCGGTGGCCAGGGCCTTGTCCAGCAACAGTTTGAGCTCCGGCAACGCGACCGGTTTGGTGACGTAATGAAAGGCGCCCTCCTTCATCGCCACCACCGCATCTTCGACGTTGCCGTAGCCGGTCATCATGATCACTTTCAGATCCGGCGCGCTGATGCGCAGCTTCTGGATCAGATCGTGACCGCTCATGCCCGGCAGCGAATTGTCGGTCAGCACGACGTCCGGCATGAAGCTGCCCAAGTGCTCCAGCGCGTCTTCGGCCGAATGGCAGACCGTCACCTCGAAGTCCTTGCGCTCCAGGTAGGTCTGAATATTCTCGGCCAACAGTTCGTCATCCTCGACCAGCAGAATGCTGTGTTCCATATTCCCCTCCCGATGCCACTTTGAAGTTGAGACTGACGCGGGTTCCCTCCTGCTCTTTGCTGGTCAGGACGACCGAGCCCTGAAAACGCTCCATGATTCGCTTGACCAGCGCCAGGCCGACCCCGAGACCGCCCTGCTTGGTGGTGAAAAACGGCTTGAACACCAGCAACTGCTGCTGGGTGCTCATGCCTTTGCCGGTGTCGGCCAGGGTCATGCGCACGCAGTCGGCCTGGGGCGCGTCGATGTCGATGCTCAGCACGCCGCCCTTGGGCATCGCCTCCAGGGCATTGGCGAACAGGCTATTGAGAATTTGCGTCAGCAGCACCCTTTGGCTGACGACCGGCGGGCAGCCGTCGGGCGTGAACCGCACCTCGACCCCGTTGCGCCGGATCAGCGCCTCGAACGCGCCGAGGGTGTCCTCGACCGCCGGCAGCAGGTCCACCGCCTCGCCGTCGTCGTGCATCGGCCGCAGCGACACCAGCAATTCGCGCACCCAGCGCGACATGCGGTCGACCTGGCTGATGATGTCGCCGATGTTGCGCTGCGCCCCTTGGCTGGCGACCTCCTGAGCGAGTTCGGCGCTGGAGCGGATGGTCGCCAGCGGATTGCGCAGGCTGTGGGCCACCGCCGAGGACATCTCGCCCAGGGCGACAAAGGTCTCGTTGCTGATCAACTGCTGTTGCTGGGTCTGCAGCAGGGCTGCGGCCCGGCGCACGATCCAGAACAGCCCCAGGTAGATCGCCGTCCCGCCCAACAGGGTCGCGACCCAGATCGAGGCGAAGCCGCGGTCGATGCGCTCCACCAGGTCCGCCGGCTCCTTGTAGATCTCGACCATGGCCACGACCTTGCTTTTGTCGGCGTTGAACATCGGGATGTAATTCTCGATGAACAGGTACTTGGGTTCCCGGGACAGCTTCTGCTCGGGCTTCTCGTCGTCGATCTTGTGGTAGCTGGACGACACCGGCACCTGCATCTCGAAGGACTCGTCCAGTTCGTCGTCATCCTCGAACTTCACCCCGATCAGGTCCGGGTTGGTCGACCAGATCACCGTGCGGTCCAAGGCGTAGACCGTGGCCAGCAGGCCGTCCGGCAGGTGTTCGACGTGGTCGAGGAACTCCGCCCGGGCGGCGACGTGGGCCACCGGGTCGACATCCGGATAGTTCTCGTCCTGGCGCGGGTCGAGCATCTCGCCCATGGTGCGTTGCGCGCTGATGCCGGCGTGGCGCATTTCGGCGTCGCCGATGGCCTGGACGAACTGCGCGGTGAGCAGCGCATCGCGCTCCACGCTTTCGGTGACCACGAACCGCGTGGAGACATAGCCCAGGCCCAGCGCCACCGACGCGATGATGAAAAAACTGGCCAGCGAGAACCAGCGCAGCAGATTGAACTGTCCGCCCCAGAACCTGCCGGCGGCGGCCGTTTCCTTCGGCGCCGATGTTGTCTGTTCTTCCAGTCGCTGCATGGGGATGCCCTGGTGGTGTTGTATCAGGCCGGTTACAGCCGCCGTCACGACTGAGTGTAGGTGGCAATGGCTGCGGTACACGATCCGTTGATGCTATTTGGCCGCTATTGCATCCGGCTCACCGTTTCGCTGGCGGGGCCCGTGCCAATCGGCGCCGCGGCGCCGTCGGCCAGCGGTTGCGCAGAAGGATGCTGACGCTCGGTCTCGTCGCGCAGGAACTCGATGACCGATTGCGCCGACGCCTCGTCCAGGCGCAGGTTGGGCATCGGTATGCGTTCGTACTGTTCGAACAGCTGCACCGCGATCGGATCCTTTTCCGCCAGCATGCGGTCCGGTTCGCGGATCCAGCGGTTGAGCCACGCGGCGTCGCGCTGGCGGGTCACGCCGATCAGATCCGGGCCGATGCTGCGCATGCCGATGCCCTGGCCGTCCAGCGGGCCGAGGCTGTGGCACGAGGCGCAGCGGGTGCGGAACAGCTCCTCGCCGTTGCTCGGCGGACGGATTTGCGGGGCTTCGGCGTAGCTTTGCTCGGTGCTGGGCTCTTTCCAGTTGTGCAAGGTGTTGGCCAGTTGATCGGCGAGGATCCACGGGTTCTCGAACGGCGAGGCCTTCATCCAGCGTCCGGTGCTCTGGTTGCCGACGATCAGGCTCAGGTTGTGGTCCTTGTTGCGGCCATTGTCGACGCCTTCGATGAACAACCCCAATTTTTTGCGCAGGTCGGTCACGTCTTCGAATTCGCCGGTGAGGAATTGCCAGCCCGGCCCCACCTTGAACCGCTGGGCGTACGCCTTGAGCACTGCCGGCGTGTCGCTCAGCGGGTCGATGCTGATCGAGTAGAAGAAGATGTCCTGCCCGACCCGGTCCCCCAGCAGTTTCTGCACCTGGCGCAGGCGTGCGGTCTCCAGCGGGCAGGAATCGCTGCACGAGGTAAAGATGAAGTTGATCACCACCACCTTGCCTTTGATCAGGTCGTCGAAAAAACGCACCTGCCGACCGTCCTGGTCGGTCAGCAGGGTGTTGGGGAAATAGTCGCCGCCCCACGGGGTGGCGGCTTCGCTGGCCGGGGCCGGCGGCGCGGTGCCGGCTCCGGTGTCCGCCTGGTGCGCCACCAGCGCCTGCGCGCCGAGCAGGCAGGCCACCAGGGCCAGCACCCGATGCATGCCCCAGGCCTGGGAGCGCAGTGTCGACCGTTTCATCTTCGCTCCCTCCCGGTTCATGGCTTGACCACCACTTGCGGGCCGAAGCCGTCACCGCTGCGGAAGGTCGGCAGCGCGGCGGAGTTGACGTAGCGCACCCCGTCCCAGCTCGGCAGCGGCGTCGGCATCAGCTGCAGTTGCCCCGGTTTCTCGAGGTCCCAGCGCAGCAGCATCGAGTTGTCTTCGTGCTGGGTGTTGTGGCAGTGCTCCATGTAGGTGCCGGCGAACTCGCGGAAGTTGATCGCCATCTCCACACTGTCCAGCCCGTCGGCTTCGGAGCCGATGCGGTAGACGTCCTTGCGCGCCCATTTTTCCCACTCAGGCGGAGCCTTGCCGCCACGGCTGAGGATGATCCCCTCCTCGAAGTGCACGTGCACCGGATGGCTCCAGCCCTTGCCGCCGGCCTTGATGTTCCACACTTCCAGGGTGCCGATGCCGCTGACGCCGGCATCGGTCGGGCCGCTGGCCAGTTTGGTCGACGCATTGAGACGACGCGGATCCATGTGGAAGCCGAAGCCGCCGTCGGTCTTGATCGTCCACGGCGCCTCGTCGGTGCCGTCGGAGCGGCCGAAGGTGAAGGTGCGGTGCAGGGCCTTGGCCAGCAGGGCCTTGTCGGCGGCGTTGTCGCGGTGGATCTTCAGCGGGATCATCGTCAGCCCTTCGGCCTTGCCAGGCTTGGCCGGTTCATAGGCCGCCGGATCCATGGCCAGGTCCTGGCCGCTGTAGGACTTGACGTTGAGCTGCAAGACCTTGCCCACCGCCGGGTCGCCCCGGTCCCACTGCGGGCCCTTGCTGGTCTGCTTGATCACCGCCAGGTATTTCTCCGACAGCACGTCGGCCAGCGAGATGACCTCTTTGGGCCCCTTGCCGTCGTCCTGGGCCTGCAGGTTGACCATGAACAGCTTGTCGCCGGGCTTGATGCCGTTCTTCGCGAAGTTGACGATGATGTCGAACCGTTCGGCGATGCCCTGGGTCGGCAGGATCGCGTTGTGGTTCTGCTTGTCGCCGTCGGCGTCCAGGTCCATGGAGCCGTCGAACGGCACGCTGTGCTCCATGATGTTGCCGTCGTTGGCGATCATGTGGAACGGCACGCGGCTGTAGGACACGCCCGAGTTCTTCGGCCCCTGGAACTCGCCGCCGGAGCCTTTGACCTCACGCACGATGGCCAGCTTGAAGTAGCGCGACACCGAACCGTTGAGGATCCGGAACCGGTAGCTGCGCGCCCGCACGTCGAGGATCGGCCGCCATTGCCAGTTGACCAGCACCTGATCGCCGATGAAGCCGTCGGTGTTGAACGGGTTGAACCACAACTGGCCTTCCTGGTCCCAGGCCTTGTCGGCGAACACCAGGTTGATGTCGTAATCGCGGTTGCCCCACGGCAAGGCGCTGCCGCTGGGCAGGCGCAGGTTGACGCCGTCGTTCACCGATTCGTTGCCCCGGTCGATGGCGCTGTAGTAGTTCATCATCGCCGCGTTGCCCTTGTAGACGTTCTGCGCGGTGAAATCGAGCATGTGGTCGTGGAACCAGTGGGTGCTCATGGTTTCCCGGTAGTCGCCGCGGATCTTGATGGTGCCGTGGTCGCAGGTCTTGAGGCCTGGCGTCATGTCGTTGACCCACAGGGTTTCGCCCGGGGCGCAGGGGAACGCGGCGCGCGGATCCTGGGCCTTGGTGTTGATGCTGTCGTAGCCGGCGAGCTGGATCGGCCAGCGGTAGTCGTAGAACTGGCCGGGGAAGAAGAACGCGTTGGCGTAGCCGTCGCTCTCCGCCGGGGCGTGGCCGTTGTGTTCGTGGGTGGTGATGGTGTGCAGGCCGAAGCCGCGGTTGGCCGACGGGTCGATCGGCAGGCCGTTGTAGTGACGCATCAGCACCGGCTGGCCGTAGCGCACCATCAGCAGTTTGGGCGGCAAGGTGCCGTCGAAGGTCCACACCGAGTTGTGGTTCTGCGCCGGCATGGCCGGGTGGAACCGCGCGTCGACGCCCTTGGCGGTGCCGTCGGTCGCCGGCACGCCGGCCACGTTGTGGTACAGCCCGCCCGGCCCGAATTCGCCGACCGCGTAGCCGTGCATCTGCCGGCCGTCACGCAGCCCGCCGTTCAGGCGCGCGCCGGTCTGCACGGTCTTGTAGGCCACCTGCGGGTAGAACTCGTTCCAGCGCTGATGGGCCCAGCCTTTTCCCGGCGGACGGCCCTCGGCGGAGGAGCCGATGTGGCGGTTGAGGAACAGTTCGATCTGCGCCTGCCACGGATTGCGGTCCACCACGTTGGCGAACTGGCTGGGGAACGGCGTCAGCCCGGGCTGACGCAAGAACGCATCCAGCGCGGTGCCGGGCGGTGCGCTGCGGGCGACGCTGTTCGGATCCTGCGCCGGCGCAGATCCAATGGCCGCCGGCGGAAAGCCCAACGGCCCGGCAGGGGTGGTCGGGTCGAGTTTTTCCGGGCCGAACTCCTCGAACAGGGTCAACTGCTGGGTGAACGGCTGGGCGCCGTACAGCGGGCTCGGCTTGCCGTTGGTGGGGTAGTTGAAACTGGTCTGCACCCGCGGCGGCAAGATGTTCTCGGTGCGGGTCGAGTCGCGCGTGCCTTTGACGCCGTTGGGCAGGTCGAAGGAATCGACGTTGGCCTCGGGCATGGTCAGGATGGCGTTCAGCGCCGTCGGCTCGTCCGCCGGCTCGTCGTAGTAGGCGGAAGGGTCGGAGGTCTCCGGCTGGCTTTCGTCGTCGATGGGGCTGGCCCGGACGGCCATGGTGCCGAGGGTCAATGCCAGAAAGACGCTCAGCGGCGTCAGCAGAAATGGCTTGCAGGGGTAACGCGTTGTTCTGTCCATCACCAGCCGCCTCGTCAAAAGGAAGGGGTGATGGTGTTTTGCAATTACCTCGCCAAAGTATTAATGCCTTTTTAAACAACGAGTTAGAGACGCCGTTGAATTCCCCACTCCCCGGTGACCGGGGCCTGACACCCAGTGATGGGGAAAGTTCAGATTGTTTTTTGCGGTCATTGGATGAGCTGGAACGCCAGACAGACAGTGGTACCCTCGCCCTCGCGGCTGTCCAGGGTCACGCCGCCGCCGAAACGCTCCATGATCCGCTTCACCAGCACCAGGCCCACGCCGAGACCGCCCTGCTTGGTGGTGAAGAACGGCCGGAACGCCATGCTGCGCTGCTCCTCGTTCATGCCCTTGCCGGTGTCGCTGAGCATCACCGTCACCCTGCGGCCGTCGCCGGTCTCCAGGCTGACGGTCAGCGTGCCGCCCTTGTCCATCGCCTCCAGGGCATTGGCCAACAGGCTGTTGAGGATCTGCGTCAGCTGCACCGGTTGGCTGAGCACCATCGGCGTCTCCTGCGGGTGGAACACCACATGGACGCCGGCCTTGGCGATCTGCTGCTCGAACGCCATGAGGCTATCGTGCAGCGCCGCCACCAAGTTCACCGGCTCCGGGTCATCGTTGAGCGGGCGCAGCGATTGCAGCAGCTCGCGCACCCATTTGGACATGCGGTCGACCTGGCCGATGATGTCCTTGATGTTCTTGTGCGCAGGCCCCGCATCGAATTCCAGCGCCAGCTCGGCGCTGGAACGGATGGTCGCCAACGGGTTGCGCAGGCTGTGGGCCACTGCCGAGGACATCTCCCCCAGCGCGACGAAGGTTTCGTTGGCGATCAGTTGCTTTTGCTGCGCCGCCAGCAGGATCGCCGCCCGCCGCACGATCCAGAACAGCCCCAGGTAGATCAGACCGCCGCCGAGCGCGGTGGCCAGCCAGATCAGCACCAGCCCGCGCTCCATGCGGCTGATCAGGTCCTTGGGTTCCTTGTAGATTTCCACCATCGCCGTCACATGCTCGCCCTCGGCATCGAACAGCGGGATGTAGTTCTCGATGAAGATGTACTCCGGCGGCACGACGAACTTCTGCTCTTCGCGGCCCTTGTCCACGTCGTGGTAGCTGGCGGACACCGGGATCTTCTCGTCGAAGGCCCGGTCCAGGTCTTCGTCGGCATGGATGCGCGTGCCGATCAGGGCCGGGTTGGTCGACCAGATCACCTGCCGGTCGGGGGCGTAGATGTTGGCCAGGATCACGTCCGGCAAGTGCGCGACGTGGTCGAGGAATTCGTCGCGGGCATTGGCCCGGGCGGCGGGATCGACATCGGGAAAATCGTTGTCATGGCGCGAGTCGAGCAGATCGCCCATGGTGCGGATGTTGGGGATCGAGACATGCCGCACTTCCGCCGAGGCGATGGCCTGGATGAACTGCGCGGTCAGCAGCGCATCGCGCTGAACGCTTTCATCGATCACGAAACGCGTCGACACCGCCCCCAGCGCCACGGCCACCGTGCCGATCACGGCCATGCTGATCAGCGAAAACCAGCGCAACAGGTTGAACGGCTGCTTGCGCGAGCTCAGGCGAAGGCTGCCCTCCTCGGTCGGAAGCGATGGTGACTGCATGTTCATGGCGGCGACTTCCCGATACGTCCCTATAGGTTTATAGCCCACGGTTGGGGGATTGCCCGAAAGCGGGTGCCCACCGCAAACCGCGACCCATGGGGCATTCACCGACAGTCGGCCTTGCGCCATTCACTGTGGGAGCCGGCTTGCCGGCGATGAGGCCGGCACACCCGGCATCCTCATCGCCTGACCCACCGCCATCGCTTGCAGGCAAGCTCCTACACAGTTCGGCGGTGTTCGCGGAACTGGCCGACCACCGCAAAACCTGTGGGAGCCATCGCAGAACTGGCAGACCACCGCCAATCCTGTGGGAGCTAGCTTGCTAGCGATGAGGCCGGCACACCCGGCATCCTCATCGCCTGACCCACCGCCATCGCTGGCAAGCCAGCTCCCACAGGGTTCGATGGTGTTCGCAGAATTGGCAGACCACCGCAAACCTGTGGGAGCCAGCCTGCTGGCGATGAGGCCGGTACAGCCACCATCTTCATCGCCTGACGCGCCGCCATCGCTTGCAGGCAAGCTCCTACACAGTTCGGCGGTGTTCGCGGAACTGGCAGACCACCGCAAAACCTGTGGGAGCCATCGCAGAACTGGCAGACCACCGCCAATCCTGTGGGAGCTAGCTTGCTAGCGATGAGGCCGGCACACCCGGCAT
>NZ_NEHZ01000027.1:0-57989 GCF_002112565.1 Pseudomonas sp. R25(2017) | reverse complement strand
GACCCCGACCAGCCGCTGGTCACCGGCTGCCTGTACCACAAGGAAAACGTCGTCCCCTACGACCTGCCCGCGAACAAGACCCGCAGCACCTTCAAGACCCTGAGCTCCCCCGGCGGCAAGGGCTACAACGAACTGCGCATCGAAGACCGCAAGGGCGCCGAGCAGATCTACCTGCACGCCCAGCGCGACTGGGACGAGAACATCGAGCACGACCAGCGGATCCGCATCGGCAACGAACGGCACGACACCGTCGAGGCCAACGCCTACAGCGAGTTCAAGGTCGAGGAACACCGCATCACCCACCTGGATCGCAAGAGCGAAATGCGCGCCGACGACCATCTCACCGTCGCAGTGACCCAACACGTGAAGGTCGGCACCGGGCAGTTCGTCGAGGCCGGTAGCGAGATCCACTACCACGCCGGCGAGAAGGTCGTGGTCGAGGGCGGCATGGAACTGACGGCCAAGGCCGGCGGCAGCTTCGTGAAGGTGGATGCGGGTGGGGTGACCATCAGCGGGGCCGAGGTGAAGGCCAATACCGGCGGGTCGCCGGGGGTGGGGAGCGGGATTGCGGTGTTGGCGCCCCTGATTCCCGGCATCGCGGCAAAAGACGCGAAAGGCAATCTGCTCAGCGCGCCCCCGATCGGCAAGTTCAGTGCCGAGCCGGATGCGCCGAGCACGCCACCGTCGGAAGAAGAGCTCGAAGAAGAGGAAGAAGAAGTCGAAATCGAAGACATCACGCTGCGGGTGGGCATGTTCTTCGATGGGACGGGCAACAACCGCAGCAACAGCGAACGCGTTTATGGCTGCTTTGCGCCAGACGTGAACCTGCAAGAGATGGCGGAAGAAATCCGCAAGTACTGCGCCTCCTACGGCTACGACGGCAAGGGCAGTTCGCCGGACAACAGTTATGGCAACGACGTCAGTAACGTGGCCCGCTTGTACGACCTCTACATCAACCAATCCGACGAAGAGATTCCGGCGGACGCGGAAATGGCGAGCGTGTCGATCTACGTAGACGGGATCGGTACGAGCAGTACGGGTGAGGATTCTATCTACTCACAGGGGACGGGGCTTGGGGCGCAAGGGGTCAGGACGCGGGTTGAGGAAACATCGGGACAGTTTCTGAAAACCATCCGTACTTTTCAGGACAACAATCCGGACAAACGGATTAAAAAAGTTGAGTTCGATATTTTTGGGTTCAGCCGTGGCGCTGCCGCTGCACGGGATTTTGCGAACGAAGTCATGAAGGGGCAGGAAAGCGTTCTCGCGAAAGCCTTGCCGGCCGGCTCTCCGGCCCTGACTGCTTCGTTCCAGTGGAGTGCCAAGTCGGATGTTTCGATCAATTTCATAGGCATCTACGACACGGTTGCGGCCATTGCGAATCCGTTGCTTGGGGACTTCACTGGTCATAACGCCAGAAACCCGGGGATCAATATCGCTCTTCCTCCAGGCATCGCGAAAAAAATCGTTCACCTGGTCGCCAGAAATGAACGTCGCTACAACTTCTCCCTGAACAGCGCAGGGTCGGCCGACATCATCATGCCCGGCGTACACTCCGACTTGGGCGGCGGGTATCTGCCCAAAGCCACAGAACGTGTACTGATCAGCAAACCGCGCAGAAGCGACGTTGATCGAACGACTCCGACCTCAGAGGCCAATAGCTATAAGCTCGCACAGCAAGATTTGCGACGCCTGCAAGACCAGATGGCCCAATACAACCTCCCTCTCGAGCTACGCACCTGGGAAGTTCCCTTTACCAGCCGGGACAGGGATGACCGAACACCGAAAAAACATGTTTATGCAGCAGTGAGCAGCCGACGTGAGGTTCGCAGTGAGCTTTCTTTGATTTATCTAAGGACAATGCGCGAACTAGCCGTAAAAAATGATGTTCCATTCAACGAAATCCCGGAAAAAGATCCGCGATTGACACTACCAGCGGAACTCACTCCGATTTCCGAAAAGATCATTAACTATGCATTGGGCAAAAGCCAAACCATTGGCCTTTCTCCTCAAGAAGAAGAGCTTCTTTTTCAAAAATACATTCACCTGTCCGACAACTGGAATGCGGCAAAAGGCATGAACAACAGCGATCTGGACGTTGTATTTATCAATCGACCTACAGACAACAACCAACGCACGGTTCACCCCAATGAATAGGCATCTACGCTTTATCGTTGCGCTCATACTTACGTGTGGCTCAACCTTCGCCCACAGCGGTTCGCTGCCTTATGAGGCTTGGCGCTTGGGTTTCTCAGCTCCGAACTACATGGAAGTCTGGATCGAGACAGCTGACGTCATAGATGTTCAAGGTCAAGTTTATAGACGCGCAATGAGCGGCAACTCAGCCATTCAAACCCCACCCAACAATTCCGGCAATCCGAAGGGTTGGCCAAAAAGGCCAGGCTGGGGAAAAGGGAAATACGTGACAGGGGCCGACCTTCCCAAAAAAATCTATGTTCGCTGGCAGTCCTTGGTCGAGCCGCAAACCTACCAAATGGGAATTGACATACCTGAGTCGACAAGGGAAATCATGCGCAAAGGTGAAAAAACATTCTGCGCTGCCGACGGAAAATGGATTACAGGTTATCGAGAAGCATTGGTTGTTGGCCTTGCGCCTGGCGGCATAGCAAAGGTTTGGGTGCTAGGCCCTTGTCTGTCGCCCATTGAGGTCACGAGAGTAAAGGCAGAAGTTGACCCACGAGGCCCATATGAAGGGAAATCCGGCGGCAAATATGACTCACTTTCCGACGTGTCCAAAGCCTACGTCGAAAAAAAGGGTGTCCCGTATGGCTCCTGGTGATATTTCGATACTCGCACTATGAGTACCTGGTTCAAGCCAGCAGATTCAGCAGCGAATGGACAACAGACGGTCGGAACTCGTGGAAGGTGCCCATCATTCCGTTTCGCTGCTTCGGGATCAGCCGATTCTCGTCGACTACGTCTACAGGATCCGGCAGGGTCGCAAGAGCGCTTTCCTGTACGAAAACCTGGATACCTCGCGGGGCAGCAACGTGCACTGGAGGTGCATTGCCCTCAAAAAGGCGTGGACGTGCTGCTGGTGATCGGAGAATTCAGCCCCTTCCTTCGGCCTCAAACCGGAGAGATGGTCGCCAGCACACCGATCAGAATGGTCAGCGTCAGAAACCCACCCAGGAAAATCGCCATCTTCGCCATGTTGCTCTCCTCAATGCCAGGTCTGCGGTGCACCGGGCGCTTCGGGATGAAGGCCGCCGCGGATGACCGAACTGCCGGGCTATTTTGAGCGTGTGTCTGTTTGGGTTACAGAGGCAGATTGCGCAAGAAAAAGCGGATCAGATGGACATCTGATCCGCTTGCGCGATGCCCCTACATTCAGCGCAGCACACAAAGGTGCCCATTCCCGCTTGTTGATCTAGAGTCATCGGCGCCTTTCGAAGAACAACAACAGACAGGAGTGAACGATGGCCGACCTCAACCTGCACCCCAACGCCGCCCGATCCCTGGACCGCTGGCACGCGATGATCCGTACCGGCGACCTCTCCGCGCTGCCCGAGCTGCTCGACCCCAAGGCGGTGTTCCGCTCGCCGATGGCCCACACGCCCTATCCGGGCGGCCCCGTGGTCGCCATGATCCTCAACACCGTGAGCACGGTGTTCGAGGACTTCGCCTACCACCGGGAACTGGCGACGGCCGACGGGCTGAACGTGGTGCTGGAGTTCAGCGCCAAAGTGGGGAACAAGGAGCTCAAGGGCATCGACATGATCCGTTTCGATGAGCAGGGGAAAATCGTCGAGTTCGAAGTGATGGTGCGGCCGATGAGCGCGCTGCAGGCGCTGGGAGAGGAAATGGGGCGGCGGCTTGGGGCTTACCTGGCGGCGGCCAGAGCCTGATCCATCGCCTCGCCCCAGGCAAGGCACCGGGCGCAAAAAAGCCCACTGACCGTCACCGGTTCAGTGGGCTTTCCCAATCTGGCGACTGGTTACAGCGCCATGTCACGCGAAGCGTTTTCCTTCGGCGCCTTGGCCTTGTCGGCCGCAGCGTCCGCCGCCGGGGCGGCCTGGCCGATGACCGGTGGGGTCGGCAGTTCCAGGACTTTGGCGGTGTAGGCCCACTCTTCGGCCACTTTGGCCGGATCGCTGTTCAGCTGGGTGCCGTAGCTTGGAACGATCTGGTGCAGCTTGGCTTGCCACTCAGGGGTGGCGACCTTGTCCTTGAAGACCTTCTGCAGCACGCTCAGCATGATCGGTGCAGCGGTCGAGGCGCCTGGCGATGCGCCCAGCAGGCCGGCGATGGTGCCGTCCTGCGAAGCGACGATCTCGGTGCCCAGCTTCAGCACGCCACCGGCCTGCTCGTCACGCTTGATGATCTGCACGCGCTGGCCGGCCTGCCACAGGCGCCAGTCTTCGGCCTTGGCGTTCGGGAAGTATTCCTTCAGCGCGTTCAGGCGGTCTTCATCCGACAGCATCAGTTGGCCGGCGAGGTACTCGACCAGCGGGTATTCCTTGATGCCGACCTTGGTCATAGGCCAGATGTTGTGGGTGGTGGTGCTGGTCAGCAGGTCCAGGTACGAACCTTCCTTCAGGAACTTGGTGCTGAAGGTCGCGAACGGCCCGAACAGGATGACGCGCTTGCCGTCCAGGACACGGGTGTCCAGGTGCGGAACGGACATCGGCGGCGCGCCGACGGACGCCTTGCCGTAGGCCTTGGCCAGGTGCTGCTCGGCGATGGCCGGGTTCTCGGTCACCAGGAACGAACCGCCCACCGGGAAGCCGGCGTATTCCTTGGCCTCTTCGATGCCGGACTTCTGCAGCAGGTGCAAGGCACCGCCGCCGGCGCCGATGAACACGAACTTGGCGTCGGTCTCGGTCTTGGTGCCGTCCTTCAGGTTCTTGTAGCTGACGCGCCAGCTGCCGTCGGCGTTCTTGGTGATGTCCTGCACTTCGCTCGACAGCTTCAGGTCGAAGTTCGGCTTGGTCTGCAGGTAGCCGGCGAACTGGCGGGTGATCTCGCCGAAGTTCATGTCGGTGCCCAGCGGGCTCCAGGTGGCCGCGATCTTCTGGTTCGGGTCACGCCCTTCCATCATCAGCGGAACCCACTTCTTGATCACTTCAGGATCTTCGGAGTACTGCATGCCGGCGAACAGCGGGCTCGCCTGCAGGGCTTCGTAGCGTTTCTTCAGGAACTTGATGTTGTCGTCACCCCACACGAAGCTCATGTGCGGCGTGGTGTTGATGAACGAGCGAGGGTTCTTCAGGACGCCCTGGCGAACCTGCCAGGCCCAGAACTGACGGGACACCTGGAACGCTTCGTTGATCTCGACGGCTTTCGGGATCGACACCTTGCCGTTCTCGTCTTCCGGGGTGTAGTTCAGCTCGGCCAGCGCAGAGTGACCGGTACCGGCGTTGTTCCAGCCGTTGGAGCTTTCCAGGGCGACGCCGTCGAGGCGCTCGACCATCTCCATCGACCAGCCCGGCTCCAGCTCGTTGAGCCACACACCCAGGGTGGTGCTCATGATGCCGCCGCCGATCAGCAGCACGTCCACTTTCTTCGCTTCTTCCGCGTAGGCGGACGACAGCCCCATCGACAAAGCCAGCCCCAGCAAGGCCGTGTTCACTTTCTTAAACATCTGTTGCACCTATGATAAAACGCCTTCCGCCCGCCGCTGTTGTGCGTGTGGGGCCCCTTGTTCGCGACGCTCAGGCCAGCGGCGCGGGTTCCGGCACACTTCAAAATTGACGGGTGGGCACACAAGGCCGACATGCGACATCGGCCTCAGTTATATGTCCCTTCTGAACTGACTTCTTATCATTATTGGCTTCAGCTACTTGAGCGACAGTGATTCCGCCGGCCCGCGAATGGCGGGCCGAACCGAATGAGGTCAAACCAAGTTGGCGCGAAGAATATCACGTCAGGGCCAACCCGCGCGTCTGTTCCCGACTTGGCGGTCTCTTTGCGCCTGGCCCGTTATCGGCCGCGCGGGGCGGAACATGACGGTGGGCCGGGCTCCGACTGAAGCCTTTCAGCCATTTGCGGGGTGGTTTGGAGCGGGCTGATCGCCATCAGGCCCGCTCCCAGAGGGTTTGGGGGTGATCGGCCAATATGTAACACGGCGTTAACCGGCTCTGCGCCATCACAGCCGGAACCGGTCCACCGACTGCGCCAAACGCCCCGCCAGGCTCGACAGTTCATCGGTGGTGCCCGCCGTCTCGCCGATCACCTTGCTGTTGCCCTCGGACATTCCGGCGATCATTTCCACCTGATGGGCGATTTCGTTGCTGGCCTGGCTCTGCTCGCCGATGGTGCGGGTGATGTCGTTGACCAGTTGCGTGGTGTTGAGGGTGGCCTCGAGGATCTCGCGGATGGCGCGCTCGACATCGGCCGTGACCGCCATGCCCTTGTCGACCTGGGCCACGCCGGCCTCCATGCTGCTGACCGCCTCCCGGGTGCTGCTCTGGATACGCTCGACCATGGCGGCGATTTCCTGGGTCGAGGCGCTGGTACGGGCGGCGAGGCTGCGCACCTCGTCGGCGACCACCGCGAAACCGCGGCCCTGCTCGCCCGCCCGAGCGGCTTCGATGGCGGCGTTGAGCGCCAGCAGGTTGGTCTGGTCGGCAATGCTCTTGATCACCTGGATGATGTTGAAGATCCCTTCCGACTCCTGGTCCAGCGTCCGGATGACCTGGGCCGAGCGCTTGGCCGAACGGGCGATGTCGTCCATGTCGCTGACCACTTGGTGGATCACCTGCCCGCCGTTCTTGGCCAAGGTCTCGGCCTGGCTCGCCATGTTCAGGGCCCGCTCGGCGTGGCGGGTGATCTCTTCGATGCTGGCGGTCATCTGGCCTGCGGCGGCGGCCATGGTGCCGGCGGCGGCGCTCTGCTGCTGGCTGCTGTCGGCGACCTGGTGGCAGCCGTGGCTCAACTGCTCGCTCATGCCGCTGACGCCGTGGGCATTGCGCCGCACCACGTCGATCATGTCGCGCAGGTCGCGCTGCATGGTGCCCAGGGTGCGGATCAGGCCGCTGGCTTCGTCCCGGCCGGCGGGCTCGGCGATCGGTTCGCTGAGGTTGCCGTGGGCGATGCTCTCGGCGATGCGGCTGGCGGCCCTCAGGGGCCCGGTGATGCCCAGGTACACCCAGCGGCCCTCGGCCAACAGCAGCAACAGGCTGGCCAGCAGCACGGCGCCGAGGGCGACGTTGGCGCTGCGGATCGCTGCGGCGGTGCCTTCGCCGGTCTGACGGGTGTTGCTCTCGATCAGTTCGCTGAGGGCGGCCATGCGCTCTTCCAGCTGGCTGAACGCCGTGTTGAACGTGCCCAGTTCCTGCTGCGCCGCCTCGGGGTTGTCCAGCGCCAGGCCGACGATCCGTTCGCCCGCGCCGATGTAGGTGTCCAGGCTCGGTTTGATCTGTTCGAGCGCAGCGCGGATCGTCGGGTTGACCGGCAGCTTGAGGTTCTCGCCCAGCACCTCGCGAAAATGCGCCGCGTGCTCGTTGACCGACTGGCGCACCTCCTCCGCGGTGCTGGTGCTTTTGCCAAGGCCCGTGAGCATCGCCGAGAACACGTCGGCGCGCAGGGCGTCGTGCATCATGTCGGCTTCCAAGTGGTTGCGCAGCGCGGACATGCTCACCGCGCTGTCGTCGAACGCGGCGGACATCCGCCCGTTCCCCACATAGCTCACCAGACTGACGATCAGCGCCGTCACCAGGCTGGTCGCTATCAGCAGCATCAAGCGCAGTTTGATCGACACCGTGGTTTCCTCCCTGGTCACGCCGCCAATTGAGTCGTCAACGTTTGAGTTAAGCCTATTTCCGCCGGCCTGCCGCACCGGAACGTCTCGGCGTGTGTCTACGCCCCGCCGTCCGCCCTCCGGCACGGAACTCCCGCACCGCCGCGCACCTCTCACATTATGTGGTAAGTCCATTTAGCCGCTTGCTGTTGGAGGTACACCGCCATGCGCCACTTAGTGCTCGTTTCGTCCCTCATCCTCTGCCTGCCCTTCGGCTCGGCCCTGGCCCGCGTGGACGCGGGCGACGTCGCCACTTCGGCGGGGATCTCCGCATCGCTCTACTCGACCTTCAAGGACCACAAGCTGGTGATTCCGGCCCGTGACGACCTGTCCGCCTTCGTCGCCAGCGGCGGCGCCATCCGGGGCGTGTACCTGGAATCGGTGCTGCAGCAGGTGCGCCAGGACAACCCAGGCCTTACGGCCAGCGACGAAGAACTGGCCAACGCCATCCTGGCCCATTACGAAGGCCTGTCGCAGTAGGCCCTCGCCCCCGACAGCGGTGGCCGACCGGATTCGCCACCCTTTCGCCCTGCCGATGGACGGCAGGCGGGCGAGCATGGGCAAAACCG
The DNA here is from genome assembly GCF_002112565.1 of Pseudomonas sp. R25(2017). Lineage (NCBI taxonomy): Bacteria > Pseudomonadati > Pseudomonadota > Gammaproteobacteria > Pseudomonadales > Pseudomonadaceae > Pseudomonas > Pseudomonas sp. R25(2017). The sequence goes on along the minus strand of NZ_NEHZ01000027.1, from coordinate 49,658 downwards.
TCGGACGGCCTCTATGATGGAGGCCATGACGATTTGCGCACCGATCCGTTCCCCCTGCCCTCCCGGCGCCTGCAATTGCGGGCGCGATCCGCTGCTGGAGAATCCCGGCGCGGATGTGCGCATCCTGATGCTCACCCGTCAGGAGGAAAAGCGTCTGCTCGAACGCCTGGAAAACCTGCAGAGCCTGGCCGACCTCGAACGCCTGCAAGGCCGGATGTTCGAGCAGTTGGGCATCCGCGTGAGCATCTCGCCGGGGTTCAACGAAGTGCGTACGATGCGCGGCATCGCCATCGACATCGATGAATTGCCCGGCCTGTGCCGCAAGACCCGTCAGTCGATCCCGGCTGCCATCCGCCGGGGGCTGGAGCGCCACCCGGAAATCGCCTTCGCCCTGCTCAACGCCCACGACCTGCTGCGCGACGCTTGACGGCCGCCCCGGTCAGGCGCCGCTCTTGGCCTGCTGCTCCAGGTGCACCTGCAGATCGGGGTCGATCCCCAGCGCCGCCGCCAGCTCGTCCAGGTAATTGCGTTCGGCCTCCTGCTGGTCGTCCACCAGCATCACGCTGGCCAGGTACATCTCGGCGGCCATCGCCGGATCGCCCTGGGCCGACTGCGCCACCTCCGCAGGATCCAGTGGCTTGGCCACTTCGGCGTCGAGCCATGCCTGCAGTTGCGGATCATCGGTGTGGCGGCCGATTTCGCTGCTGATCAGGTGCTTTTCCGATTCGTCGATGCGCCCGTCGGCCTTGGCCGCGGCGATCAGCGCACGCAGCACCGCGTGGCTGTGTTCCTCGACCTGCGGGCCGGAGAGCATGTCCGCGGTCTGCGGCGCCTGTTGCGGAGCGGCGCTGGCCTGGCTGCGTTGCCAGGCCTGGTACGCCTGGAACGCCATCATCCCGAGCGAAGCCAGCGCCGCGTAGTTGGTGCCGCCGGAACGGCCCTGAGCGCCACCGCCCAGCGCTCCGCCGCCCAGCAGGCCGCCCAGCAGCCCGCCCAGTCCGCCCAACCCGCCGGCGGGCGCTCCGCCTGCGCTGTTGCCGCCTCCCAGCAACCCGCCGAGCAGGCCGCCGAGGCCGCCCAGCCCGTCGCTGGCCGAAGCACCGCTTTGTTGTCCCGCAGAGGCCTGGCCCCGCAGCAGTTGTTCAAGCAAATCGCTGGTGTTCATGACGGTGTCCTCCGGACGGCGTGAATGCGTCTGGCAACGATAGCCCTGCGCTGCCGCAGCGCCAGCACCGTTTGGCTGAAGCGCGGGGCCGGACGGCGATTTCTCCGGCATCCTTTTTCCGCGGCCAGCTAAGATTCATTGAGGGTGAACCTTATCCCGGCGCCACCGGTCGATACCTGCAACCCTGACCCGGCCCGCCTCACTTTCTGGAGAACGCCCCGTGATATCGACCGTCCACATCGCCAGGCTCAAGGCCTGGGGCGCCCATGGATTCACCGCGACCGGCGTGGTCACCGCTTTCCTGGCCACCCTCGCGCTGTTGGAGAACCAGCCGACCCATTGCCTGATGTGGCTGGGCGTGGCGCTGATCGTCGACGGGCTGGACGGGGCGCTCGCGCGCAAGGTCAACGTGCAGTCGGTGCTGCCGAGCTTCGACGGCTCGATCCTCGACCTGGTGATCGATTACCTGACGTACGTGTTCATCCCCGCGCTGTTCATCTACCGCTACATTCCCCTGCCCGACTACACCCTGCTGCTGACGGTGTCGCTGATCCTGGTGTCGTCGCTGTTCTGCTTCTGCAACGTCAACATGAAGAGCAAGGACAACTACTTCGTCGGCTTCCCCGCCGCCTGGAACGTGGTCGCCCTGTGCCTGTACATCATCGCGCCGGGGCCGTGGCTCACCCTGCTGACGGTGATCGGCCTGGCGCTGCTGACCGTCACCCGGATGAAGTTCCTGCACCCGTTCCGCGTGCGCCGGTTCATGCCGATCAACATCGCGGTGACGGCCATCTGGTTGCTGTGCAGCCTGTCGCTGGTGCTCAACCATCCGGTGATCAATCCGTTCGTGATGGGGCTGTGGCTGCTGATGTCGGCGTACTTCCTCGGCATCTGCGTCTGGCGCACGGCGCTGGAGTGGTTCGACGGCGCTCACCTGAAATAGAGGTTTCCCATGCCGATCCGTATCGTGCGCCTGGGCTCACCCCGCGCACCCGAAGAAGGCCTGCGCCTGGGCACCGTGCGCCGCCCGCCGCGCGGGGTGCCCAAGGCCGAGTTCGCCCGCCGTGATTTCTATGATGTATGGCAACCGCTGCTCTCGCCCAGCGCCGACCTGGTGGCCGAAGCGCTGCACGCCGAGGACGCCAAGGCCTGGGCCGCGTTCGTGCGCAAGTTCAAGGCCGAGATGAAACAGCCGGCGGCGAGCCAGATGCTGGATCTGCTGGCGGCGCTGTCGCACCAGACGTCGTTCGCCCTTGGCTGCTATTGCGAGGAAGAAGCGCACTGCCACCGTTCGGTGTTGCGCGAACTGCTGGTGGCGCGGGGGGCGCAGGTCAGCTGAGCGTTCGCGAGCCCTTCGTTGCCTGTCCCGCCGCCATCGCTGGCAAGCCAGCTCCCACAGTATCCGGGGTGTTCGCCTCAACGGCGGGCAACCGCAGTCCTTGTGGGAGCTGGCTTGCCAGCGAAAGCAATGGCCGCTTCGATGCAGGCATCGGCTCTACCACAGTATCCCGGGTGTTCGCATCAACGGCGGACAACCGCAGGCCCTGTGGGAGCTGGCTTGCCAGCGATAGCAATGGCCGCCTCGATGCAGGCATCGGCTCTACCGGCACCCGTCGCAGCGCCGCACTTGCAGGAGCAGGCCTCAGCGTTTGGCGATGACCACCTCCAGATACTCGCTCGGCACCACCAGCGATTTGTCCCCGCCCCGGTTCAGGCTGTTGAGCAGTTGGGCCAGATCGTTTTCCAGCGCCAGGCCGCTTTCCGGCGGCAGCGCGGCGAAGGCTTTGTGCACCGGTCCGTACCAGTGGCGGAAAATGTCGATGAAGTGCGCCGCCGAGCGGTAGCGGAAGTTGAAGTGGCGCCGCGTCACCTGAACCGCAAAATGGCGATCGTCGAACCGGGCGTGCAGCCAGGCTTCCGTCCCCCAGTTCGAAGGCGGCTGGGCGCCGGTCGGCGGCGGCAGGTGCCGGCCCAGGGTCTTGAACATCTGGCCGACGAACCCTTCCGGGGTCCAGTTGGCCAGACCGATCCGCCCGCCCCGTCGGCAGACCCGCGCCAGTTCGCTGGCCGCCTTGTCCTGATCCGGCGCGAACATCACGCCGAAGGTCGACAGCACCGCGTCGAAACTGCTGTCGGCGAACGGCAGCGCTTCGGCGTCCGCCACCTGAAAGGTCACGTCCAAATGCTCGGCGCGAGCCCGGTCCTGGCCGCGTTCGAGCAGCGCCGCGACGTAGTCGGTGGACGTCACCAACGCGCCGCGCCGTGCCGCCGCCAGGGTCGCGTTGCCGTTGCCGGCGGCGACGTCCAGCACTTCTTCGTCGCAGCGCAGGTCGCAGGCCTCGGCGAGGTTTTCGCCGACGATCTGCAAGGTGGTGCCGATCACGGCGTAGTCGCCGCTGGCCCAGGCGACTTTCTGGCGTTCCTTCAGGGCAGAGAGATCAATGGGGGTACTCATGATGCGCAGCTCCGCTGACGGTGGCCCGGCTCATTCGGCCGTGGTCGGGTCGATGATGCTCGTCACCTGCGACACGCTGTTGGCGGGGAATCCGCCCAGCCTGGCGTGCTCGCGAACCAGCTCTTCGTTGGGGGCGATGTACACGCAGTAGATCTTGTCGCCGGTGACGTAGCTGTGCAGCCACTGCACCTGCGGTCCCAACTCACGCAACACCTGGCAGGACGTCTGCGAAACGGATTTGAGTTCTTGCGGCGAGAGCTTTCCGGCCCCTGGAATCTCGCGTTCAATCACAAACTTCGGCATGGCAACCTCGCTTGCTTCTCATCGGTGCTTGCGCCGGCAGTGGCGCAACCCGACCACTATCGCGCCGGGGGCGGCCGGCGTCCTTGCCAATCGTCCGGAGAGCCCGCAAAACCGGGGCTTTGCCGATGAGCGGCGGGATTTTGTAAAGGCGTCGAAACACAACCGCGACCACGGAAAACGGCCCGGGGCTTTCGCCGCCGGGCCGTCGGTCTGCGCGGCTCATGCGGCCGGCGCTTTCGCCTCTTCCAGCAACTGCCGGATCATCTGTTCCTGGGCCTCGTAGCGGCCTTCGCCGAAGTGGGTGTAGCGCACCTGCCCCTTGGCGTCGATCAGGTAATGCGCCGGCCAGTACTGGTTGTCGAAATGCCGCCAGATCGCGTAGTCGTTGTCGATGGCCACCGGGTAGGTGATGCCGAGCTTCTTCACTTGATCCTTGACGTTGTCGATGATCCGCTCGTAGCCGTATTCCGGCGTGTGCACGCCGATCACCACCAGACCGTCCTTGCCGTACTTCGCTTCCCACGCCTTGACGTACGGCAGGGTGTGCTGGCAGTTGATGCAGTCGTAGGTCCAGAAGTCCACCAGCACCACTTTGCCGCGCAGGGATTCGGCCGTCAGCGGCGGCGAGTTCAGCCACTGCACGGCGCCGGACAGGGACGGCATCGTACCCTTGCCTGCCTCCTCAATCAGCGAGTCCGCCCGCACTTTGCTGATGAAATAGTCGACCACCTTCGGCACGTTCTCCAGCACGCCCTTCTCGACCGACGCCACACCTTCGGACGACGTGCTGGCCAGCAGGGGCTTGTCGGCGCCGGTGGCGATCACGGCGGCGGTGGCCAGCACCGCCACGCCGGCACCGCGGCGCAACCAGCCGGTGAACGGGATCGACGGCTTGAGCCGGTTGACCAGCCCGCGTCCGGCGAAGATCAAGGTACCCAGCGACAGCGCACTGCCCGCGCCGTAGGCCAGCAGCAACAGGCTGGTCTGGGCGTTGGCGCCTTGCAGCATGGCACCGGTGAGGATCACGCCCAGGATCGGCCCGGCGCAGGGCGCCCACAGCAGACCGGTGGCGACGCCGAGCATGATCGATCCCATGGGCCCGGCCTTCTTCCGGGCGTCCGGATCGAGGCGGTTGCCGAGCAGGACGAAGGGACGCGACAGCCAGTCGCCGACCCGGGCCGAGATCAGCGACAGAGCGAACAGCACCATCACGAACAGCGCGATGTGGCGGCCGGTGTTGCTGGCCTGGATCACCCACTCACTGCTGACCACCGCCAGGCTGGAGACCAGCGCGAAGGTCAGGGCCATGCCGCCGAGGGTCAGCAGGATCGAGGAGCGGCTGCGGTGGGCACCGGCGAACAGGAACGGCACCACCGGCAGGATGCAGGGGCTGAGGACGGTCAGCAGGCCGCCCAGAAAAGCGATGAGAAGCATGGGAGTCACCTTGATGTCGGAAGTGTTCCAGGTTCTGTGGCGGTCAGGCGTTCTGGCTGTCCAGCCATTGGCTCTGGGGTGTGCGGCTGGCGCCGTTCTCGGCCACCAGTTGACCCTGCGGCGTGCGGCTGGAGCCGTCGGCGGCCACCAGTTGACCCTGCGGCGTGCGGCTGGAGCCGTCGGCAGCCACCAGTTGGCCCTGCGGCGTGCGGCTGGAACCGTCGGCAGCCACCAGTTGCCCCTGCGGCGTGCGACTGGAACCGTCGGCGGCCACCAGTTGGCCCAGCGGCGTATGGCTGGAGCCGTCGGAAGCGAGGCCTTGCTTGGCCAGCGGCGTCAGTTGGAAGCAGGTGCCGTTGCCGCAGCTGTGCTGCTCCACGGCAGCGCTGGCGTGGGCGGCGACACCGGCGAAGGCAAAGGCGAAAGCGGTCAGAAAGCGCGATACGTTGTTCATGGCGTTGATCCTTTTATGAAAGTGGGCAATCAGTTTTCGTTGTGGCAGCCGTCGCCGAACTTGCTGTAATCGAGCACACGGGTCTGGCCGGCCGAGTCGAGGTAGGTCATGCGGGCGTCGACGATGCCGCAGCTCCCTGGGTTGCTTTCCTTGAGGGAAATCACTTTCTGGATGTCCAGATGCGTGCCGTAGGTGTAGGTTTGCGCAGCGACATCGGCCTCGGCGCGGGCCGACAGGGTGCAGATATTCAGGGCGGCGAACAGGCAAGCGGCAGCGATGGTCTTGGTCTTGGCGTTCATGGCGTTTTCCTCGGGCGTCAATGGATGATTCGTTGTCCGGGCCCGGCGTCTGTGCCGTGCCTCGATGGAGCTCATTGAACGTTGGCGAGGTATCGCGCTTGTGTCGGCAAACGGCGCGTATCCATGGCTGTGTATCTGTGCAAGCCGGGGATACACAGCGATACAAAACCCTGAAAAAATCCGCTTTTTGCGTCAGCCTGTATCCGCCTGCGCGGCAGATACACTGCAATACAAACCCAGGCAGGCGGGCCCCTCGGGGCTCGATAGACTGCGCGTCATCCCCTTTGATTGAGGTTTGGCCCCATGGATCATGTCGATCACATCCTGATCGTCGACGACGACCGCGAGATCCGCGAGCTGGTCGGCAATTACCTGAAGAAGAACGGCCTGCGCACCACCGTGGTCGCGGACGGCCGGCAGATGCGCAGCTTCCTGGAAGCCAACACCGTGGATCTGATCGTGCTCGACATCATGATGCCCGGCGACGATGGCCTGCTGCTGTGCCGCGAGCTGCGCGCCGGCAAGCACAAGGCCACGCCGATCCTGATGCTCACTGCGCGCAACGACGAGACCGACCGCATCCTGGGCCTGGAGATGGGCGCCGACGATTACTTGACCAAGCCCTTCGCCGCCCGCGAACTGCTGGCGCGGATCAACGCCGTGCTGCGCCGCACGCGCATGCTGCCGCCCAACCTGGTGGTCACCGAAACCGGCCGCCTGCTGGCGTTCGGCCGTTGGCAGCTGGACACCTCGGCCCGCCACCTGCTGGACAAGGACGGCACCCTGGTCGCCCTGAGCGGCGCCGAATACCGCCTGCTGCGGGTGTTCCTCGACCATCCGCAGCGGGTGCTCAGCCGCGACCAGTTGCTCAACCTGACCCAGGGCCGCGAGGCCGACCTGTTCGACCGGTCCATCGACCTGCTGGTCAGCCGCCTGCGCCAGCGCCTGCTGGACGACGCCCGCGAACCGGCCTACATCAAGACCGTGCGCAGCGAAGGCTATGTGTTCTCCTTGCCGGTCGAAGTCCTCGGAGCCCCTGCATGAACCTTGCCCTGCGCTGGCCGCGCACCCTCGCCTCCCGGTTGTCGCTGATTTTCCTGATCGGGCTGATCCTCGCCCAGGCGCTGTCGTTCGGCGCGCAGTACTACGAGCGCTACGAAAGCGCCAAGCACACCATGCTCGGCAACCTGGAGACTGACGTCTCGACCTCCATCGCGATCCTCGACCGCCTGCCGGCCGAGGAACGCCCGGCCTGGCTCAAGCGCCTGGCCCGGCCCAACTACGGTTACCTGCTCAGCGAGGGCGAACCCGGCACCCCGATCGGCGCAGGCGATGTGCCGGTGGCGGTCACGTCCATCACCGACGCCATCGGCGAGGCCTACCCGCTGACGTTCACCGACATCCCGGGCCCCAGGAAACACTTCCAGGGCCACCTGCGCCTGGGCGACGGCAGCCCGGTGACCATCGACGTGTGGCCGTCGATGGCGCCGCTCTCACCCTGGCTGCCGGTGGTGCTGATCGGCCAACTGGCCCTGATGCTGGTCTGCACCTGGCTGGCGGTGCGCATCGCGATCCGCCCCCTCACCCGCCTGGCCAATGCGGTGGAGACCCTCGACCCCAACGCCCACCCGATCAACCTGGACGAAAAGGGCCCCAACGAAGTGGCCTACGCGGCCCGTGCGTTCAATGCGATGCAGGCGCGCATCGCCGCCTACCTGAAGGAGCGCATGCAACTGCTCGCGGCGATTTCCCACGACCTGCAGACCCCGATCACGCGGATGAAACTGCGGGCCGAGTTCATGGACGACTCCGCCGAGAAAGACAAACTGTGGAACGACCTCGGCGAGATGGAGCACCTGGTGCGCGAGGGCGTGGCCTACGCCCGCAGCATCCACGGTTCCACCGAAGAGAGCCGGCGCACCCACCTGGACTCGTTCCTCGACAGCCTGGTGTTCGACTACCAGGACATGGGCAAGGACGTACAACTGGGCGGCAAGAGCGACGCGGTGATCGACACCCGCCCCCACGCCTTGCGCCGGGTGCTGGTCAACCTCACCGACAACGCCTTGAAGTTCGCCGGCGCCGCCGAACTGTGGGTCGAGCGGCAGGACGGCAAACTTTCGGTGAAAGTCATGGACCGCGGCCCCGGCATCGCCGAAGAGGAACTGGCCCAGGTGATGGAGCCGTTCTACCGCGTGGAGAACTCGCGCAACCGCAGCACCGGCGGCACCGGCCTGGGCCTGGCCATCGCCCAGCAATTGGCGATGGCTTTGGGCGGTTCGCTGAACCTGAGCAACCGAGAAGGCGGCGGACTGTGCGCCGAGCTGCGATTGCCCCTGCAAGGTTGATTCCTGTTTAAGAACCGCCGGCAAGCCGACGTCACGGCCTACATTGCGCGATGCCGGCGGCTACAACGCCGGTAGAATCGGCCGATTGTTGCCCCTGGGCGACCCCTCTATCGTTGCGTGTATCGCCACATGCTCGCTGAACAGCCGAGCGATGAAGCAGACGTCCTCCGGCGACCGTCGGTCGTGACTGTCAGGTCTGACAGTCGCCGGACGCCGACATTTACTGTGTGGTGGCATCACATGCGCTCCGACCGAGACCGACCGCCATGACACTGCTGGAAAACGTAGAACAGACCTGCAAACGCCTGGCGCCCGGCGGGTGGCAGTCATTGATGCGGGCACACGGGCTGGACCTGTCGGCGGTGCCGCTTGACGTCGAGCTGCTCAAACCGCTGACCATCGATAGGACCCTGCCGGGCTTCGAGGATTTTTCAATGGCAGGCTTCCGGGCCATCGAGCCAGGAGAACCCTCGCGCAGCCTGCTCTTCCATGCCTTGGCCTCAGCGCGGGTCACGCTCGATGCAACCGGCCAGCCGTTGCAACTGTTTCCCTCCCCGGCCGAGATCGAAACGCTGCTCGACCTGGTCTTCGGCATCCGCCCTCCCACACTCGACGAGCTCCGGCAAAGGGCCCGGGGAGCGCCTCTCGCCGTAGCCGTGTTTGCCGGCGAATACCGTTGCGCCGTCGATACGGTGCACGGCGTACACGCCGACCTGTGCTTTTCCCGCACCGGCATCGCCCGTGTCGGCACCGCCGCCGCCCGCTACGACCCCCGCCTGCGGAGCCATCTGCCTTGGGTGGACGATGATGCCTACGGCATCCGGGTCATGCCCGTGCGCTACAGCGCCTATGTCGCCGTGCAGCTCAAAGGCGACGCCGAACGGTTCGGCCCGTTGGACTTTCAGGAGGACATCGACGACGGCCTGGATTTCTGGGTGCCGCTGCACAAACTGTTCGAGGGCCCCGAATGCATCGCCGGCATGGAGCTGACGCTGCGGCTGGACAACCACCAGATCAACGAAAAGCTGCGGCACATACACCTGCGTCATGCCGGCACCGGTTGGCAGGAGCCGGAAATCAGCCAACCGCCGTTCGTCATCAGCGAGGGCCTGGCGTATTGGGCAGACCCGGCGGATCGGGGGCCAGGGCTCTTGCTGCCGCAGGTCAGGCCACGCCTGGTCGAGCCGGCCTGCCTCGACGGCCAGCCCCTTGCCTTTCAGATGCCGGCCGGAACCGCCGGCATGGTGCATGGCCGCCACAAGCTCAATGAGGACGGCAGCATCGAGGATCTGAACGACCGGGAAGGCGTGGGCGAGCTGGTCGACCGCGGCGGTTACCGGACCCTGCACTATCACGACGGTACGGCTGACGGTTGGGTGCGTGCGCATTGCTTGCCGTTGAACACCCAGATGCCGTCGGTGGCGGCTTACTCCGTGATCGGCCCGCCGGATTTCTTTCCCTTGTGCACCCAGCGACGGTTGCTGACGTGGGTGAACCACGAACCTGTAATACCCGACCCCGACATCTGGCACGCCCGGTTGCAAGCCCTGTCGAATGTCCGCTACTGCGCCAACCTTGCGCTCAAGGATCAACCGTTTTCGCCAGACGACCGCAGCGTGACGGCAATCGTGGCACAACTGCGCCACACCAGCGTTCCCCCCTCCGGCGACCTGCAACCGGCCATCGCCCGACCGACCTCATTGCCCGACGGCGCAGCCGGTGTGTTCGGCCCGGGTTGGGAGACCGGCTGGATCCGTCAGCGGATGCCAGACGACAGCTGGATCAATGTGCTGGCCGGTTACCAGATGGCCAGCCCGTTCACGGAAGACATACGCATCTGCGCGGCGCTGGGCTCGTTCTGGCCAGGCACCGCACCGGATTCGGCACAGACCTTTGAACCCCGCAGAACCTTGCACAGCATCATTCCGCTGACCGACGGGGAAACCGGTCAGGGGGCCGTCGCCTGGGATCACCAGCAACGGCCGCAACTGATACAGGATCAGGGGCGGACATTGGCCCGCTACCGCGCCTACGAATACAGCGACTACACGCAGGTCGCCCTCGACAACCGGTTTTCCCTGCAGCAGACCGGCGCCGTGGATCAGCAGGCCTACCAGAACCGGGTGCTGTCGATGTACCGCGTCTACAACGCACTCGGTGCAGGCCAGAACGACGCCGAGCGCAACCGTTGGCCGGTGCTTTCGTTCCAGAGCGTGCTGCGGCCCGATCCGGAGCTGGACCTGGCGGAGCGACAGGCCGGCACCGCACTGGACGGCTGGGTGCATCGCTACCGGATGTACCGACGCGGCGACGTCTCCACCCCGGCGGGCGACTTCAAGCGGCGGGACGTCGAGGTGCAGGAACAGGTGAGCCTCTTCGTCAGCGTCGCAGCGATGCTGCTGAAGACCGACGGCGCCCCCTGGCGACTTGTGCTTGAACCGCTTTGATGTGGTGGTGGTCGGCGGTGGCCCCGCAGGATCCGCGGCGGCCATCGGCTGTGCGCAGCGCGGATGGCAGGTCGCCCTGATCGAGCGACACGCCTTTCCCCGCTTCCGCCCCGGCGAAAGTCTGCATCCGGGCATCGAGCCGTTGCTGCAACAACTGGGTGTGGCTGAACGGTTGTGCGGCATGGATGCCATGCGCTTCCACGGGCATTGGGTGCAGTGGAACGCACCGCCGCGATACATCGGCTTCGGCGGCGACGACGACGGCCCTTGGCGCGGCTTCCAGATCGCCCGAGCCCGGCTGGACATGGCGCTGCTGCAAAGGGCTGCGGCGCTGGGAGTGACGGTTCGTCAGCCTTGTCGGGCGCGACGGGTGCTCATCCACCAACACCGAGTGATCGGCGTGGAAACCGACACCGGCCCCCTGTTTGCCTCGTACGTGCTCGACGCCAGCGGAGCGTCGGGCTGGCTCGGCCGTCGACTGCAGCTACCGCTGCGCCGTTGCTCACCACCGTTGCAGGTCCGCTTCGGCTACCTCGACGGGCACATTGCACCCTATTCGCAGACACCGCACCTGCTGGCCGACACCGACGGCTGGACATGGCTGGCGCAGGTGGAGGAACAAACGCTGCACTGGGCACGGCAGACATTCGAAGCGCAACGCCTGACGAGGGGGGATCACCCGCCTTGCGCATTGCCCGAACCGCTGCGGAACCTGCCGCCCCGGGGGCGCCCCCGCAGCGCCGACGTGACGTGGCGCATCAGCGCCGCCCCCGCCGGCAGCGGCTACTTCATTGCCGGCGACGCGGCCAGCCAGCTCGACCCGGCCTCCTCCCACGGCGTGCTCAAGGCCCTGATGACAGGCATGCAGGCTGCGCAAGCAATATCCGACTGTCTCCGGCATCCGGCTTTGCAGACGGCGGCGCAGTCGCAATACAGCCAATGGTTGAGCGACTGGTTCGAACGGGACAAGGCCCAGTTGCAGCGTTTCTATCGCCTGCACCCATGTCCGCCCCGGTGGCTGCCGACCGATGAATGAATCAGTTCCCCACCACACCGTCGTCATGCAACTGGCGCAGCAGCGCCTGTCCGCTGTCCAGAAACGCCGTAGTCACAGGCAACCCGGCTTCGGCCGCCAGCGCCCCGAGGTGTTCGGCCCCGATCATCTGCGGCCATTCGCCGATCCGTTGCAGCAGACGCCAGGCCAACGGGCTCAGCTCGGAAAACCTCACGCTGAAGTCTGCCGTGCGCCTGACCAGCAACAGGGTCGGCTCGGCGGGCGGCGTGGCCGGTCGATGATCCGGCCCCAGCTTCTGCACCGGCCAAGCGTAGGCCAGCGGCCAGGCAAGTGGCGACACCTGCAACGGCCGGGTCAGCAACGAGGCGCCGTCGCTCGGCGGCAAGGGCTGCGCATCGGACTGCTGCAACACCATCTCCACCCATTCGTAATGGGCCAGTTCCACCAGGAACCCCGGCCACTGGCCTTCGCCCGGCTCGTCCGCGCGATCGGCGAGATAGCCGACGAACGCTTCGGCGATTTCACCGAACTTCGGCGTCTGCGCGCGGTGATCCCGCAGAAAGCCGCGGACCAATGTGCGCCAGGCGTCCTGGCCGATGATCCGGATCAGCACCGGAAAGGTGCCGCCCAGCAACTGCGAAACATTGTTGAACACCAGGTCGCGGTACACCTCGACCCGCGCCGCCTTCATGCCGGGCGGAGGCGACTGGTTGTCCGGATCCCGCAGGTAGCGGGTCAAGGCCAGTTGTTGCCGCTCAAGGCTGTCCATGCTGACCTCCTTCGGCTTGCAGGCGGCGGATGGTCCGCAACTCAGCCACCAGGTCGGAGAACGCCGGGAAGTTGAAGTCCCGTTCAAGCAAGGTCGGCCGCGCACCGAAACGGGCATAGGCTTTGGCCAGCAGCGCCCACACCACCGGTTTCACCGGGGCGCCGTGGGTGTCGATCTTCAGCGTGTCGGACTCATCGAAATGCCCGGCCACGTGCATGCCGACCACCCTGCCCGGCTCGATGGCATTCAGCAGGGTCAGTGGGTCGAACCCGTGGTTGACCGAGTTCACGTAAACGTTGTTGACGTCCAGCAGCAGGTCGCAGTCGGCCTCGCGCAGCACGGCGTTGGTGAAGGTCGCTTCGTCCATGTCCTGCCGGGGGGCGGCGTAATAGGAAACGTTTTCCACCGCCAGCCGCCGGCCGAGGATGTCCTGGGCCTGGCGGATCCGTGCGGCGACGTGGTGCACCGCCTCTTCGGTGAACGGCAGCGGCAGCAGGTCGTAGAGGTGGCCGTCGTCGCTGCAGTAGCTCAGGTGTTCGCTGTACAGCGGCACGTCGTAGCGGTCGAGGAACGCGCGCACCTCGTGCAGGAAACCGGTGTCCAGCGGCGCCGGGCCGCCCAGGGACAGCGACAGGCCGTGACACGACAGCGGATAGCGCTCAGCCAGTTCGCGCAACGCCGCGCCATGGGCGCCGCCGACGCCGATCCAGTTTTCCGGCGCGACCTCAAGGAAGTCGAAATCGCCGGTGCGGGCGGATCGCAGGTCTTTGATCAGGCCACGGCGCAGGCCGAGCCCGACACGGGGCGGTACGGTGGGATGTTGAGTCTGCATGGGCAAGGTCTCGGTTGAGGCGCCGCCGGAGATGGCGGCTGACCTGTCCAGTAGGCGCCCTGGCTGTATCGCGGCTGTGTGGCCGGCCGGGTGAAGGTCGACGGTTTTGTATCGCGAACGGGGCCATACACACTGGGATACACGCCGGCGGTGGGTCCCGGGGCAGAAATCCGATGTCCGCCATCGGTTCGGGGTGAGTGTTTTGCCATCACGGGACTAGACTCAAACATTACCCAGTCGAGGGGGCCGCAGGGCGCCGCTTGCGCCCGATTCCATGACCACCGCCCGGTGGCGATCGCCTCGACGCCCGCACAGCCGCCGGAGCGTGATCCTGCAACAGGAGCACCTGTGATGGACGAGGCCAGACTCAACGAGTTCATGGGCAAACTGGTCAACGACATGGGCGGCGCGGCGATGCTGGCCAATGTCATCGTCGGCGAAGAGCTCGGCCTGTACCGGGCGATGGCCGACAGCCAGCCGATCAGCCCGGAAACCCTCGCCGAAAAGACCGCCTGCAACACCCGCCTGGTGCGCGAATGGCTCAGCGCCCACGCCGCCTCCGGCTACATGGAACACCTGGACGGAAAATTCCGACTTCCCGAAGAACAGGCCCTGGCCTTGGCCATCGAAGATTCGCCGGTGTATGTCGCCGGCGGCCTCGGGGTGGTCGCGTCGTTTTTCCACGACAAGGACAAACTGGTCAAAGCCATGCGCGGCAACGGCGCCCTGCCCTGGGGCGACCACCACCCGTGCATGTTCACCGGCACCGAGCGGTTCTTCCGCCCAGGCTACAAGGGGCACCTGATCGCCGAGTGGCTGCCGGCGCTGGACGGCGTGGTGACCAAGCTTGAGGAAGGCGCCAAAGTCGCCGACGTCGGCTGCGGCCATGGCGCCTCCACGGTGATCATGGCCCAGGCCTACCCCAATTCGCGCTTCGTCGGTTTCGACTACCACGCGCCCTCGGTGACCGTCGCCACCCAACGCGCCGAAGAAGGCGGGGTCAGCAGCCGGGCACGGTTCTTCCAGGGCACGGCGAAAAGTTTTCCCGGCGACGACTACGACCTGATCTGCTACTTCGACTGCCTGCATGACATGGGCGACCCGGTCGGCGCGGCGCGTCACGCGTATGACTCGTTGAAGGACGACGGCACGGTCCTGCTGGTCGAGCCGTTCGCCAACGATACGCTGGACGACAACATCAACCCGGTCGGCCGGTTGTTCTACGCCGCCTCGACGTTCATCTGCACCCCGAACTCGTTGTCCCAGGAAGTCGGCCTCGGGCTCGGCGCGCAGGCCGGCGAGCTGCGTTTGCGCAAGGTGTTCAGCGAGGCGGGCTTCAAGCAGTTCCGGCGGGCCACGCAGACGCCGTTCAACCTGATCCTGGAGGCGCGCAAGTAACGCGAAGGGGGTGAGGGAGCGTGCTCCCGACGGTGCGCGCGCAGGCCCCGAAACACAGAGGCCCACTGCGCAATCCGGCGGGAGCAAGCCCCCTGGCCACGGCAGGTGCTAATCTGCATGCACCTTCTGCCTGCGGAGCTTCGGTCATGACCGACCGTTCCTGTCCCGACCGTTCCAACCCCGACGCCTTCACCCATTTGCTGGAAGCCATGGCCGGCGGCGACTTCGTGGTGCTCACCGGCGCCGGCATCAGCACCCCGTCCGGCATCCCCGACTACCGCGACAGCGACGGCGTACGCCGTGGCCGCCAGCCGATGATGTATCAGGAGTTTCTCGCCGCCCCCGAATCCCGCCGCCGCTACTGGGCCCGGGCCATGCTCGGCTGGCCCCGGGTGCGCCAGGCCCGGCCGAACGTGGCCCACGAGGCGTTGGCCGACCTGCAGGAGCGCGGCCTCATCAACGGGGTCATCACCCAGAACGTCGACACCCTGCACGACCGCGCCGGCAGCCGCGACGTGATCGAACTGCACGGCAGCCTGCACCGGGTGCTCTGTCTGGACTGCGGCCGGCGCAGCGAACGGGACTCGGTCCAGCAGTGGATGGAAACGCAGAACCCTTACCTTGCCGGCGTCGATGCGGTGCAGGCGCCGGATGGCGACACCCTGCTCGACCCGGCCTTCGAGGCACGGTTCCAGATGCCCCGCTGCCCCCATTGCGACGGCGAACGGATGAAGCCGGACGTGGTGTTCTTCGGCGAGAACGTCGCCCAGCCCACGGCGGCGCAAGCCATGGCGGCGGTGGAACGGGCGGCCGGGATGCTGGTGATCGGATCGTCCCTGATGGCGTTTTCGGCCTTTCGCCTGTGCCGGGCGATCGCCGACCGGGGCAAGCCGCTGATCGCGATCAACCTGGGCAAGACCCGGGCGGATGAATGGCTGGACCTGAAGATCGAAGGTTCGTGCGAAGTGTTGTTGCCCCGCTTGGCGAAATGCCTGGCCCCATGACGGCTTTTGTGGGAGCCAGCCTGCTGGCGATGGCGGTGGATCAGGCACCGGAGATGCCAGCTGTGCCGGCCTCATCGCTGGCAAGTCGAATCGTCGCACCGCAGCTCCCACAGGTTTCGGTGGAGGGCTCAGACCCTGTCATCACCCCGGATCCCTGTGGGAGCCAACCTGCTGGCGATGGCGTCCTTCAAGGCTCCGCAGGGCCCAGGCGCTGGCCGAGGTTTTCCTGGCGCAGGATGTCGAACAGCGCCTGCGCCGCCGCCGACAGTTCGTTGCCCGGCTCGGTCAGCACGCCGATGGCCCGCTCCACCACCGGTTCGCGCAAGGTCAGGCAGCACGCGCCCAGTTCCTGCATCTGCTCCGCGCACAGGGCCGGCACGGCGCTGACGCCCAGGCCGCTGGCGACCATCCTTCCGACCGTCGCCAGTTGATGGCTTTCGAACTCCACCGGGAGTTTCATGCCCCGGGCCTGCAAGTGCTCCTCAAGCATCACCCGCACCGTGGACGGTCGCTGCAACGTGATGAACGGTTGCTCAAGCAAGGTCAGCCAGTCGATTTCCTGGCGCCCGGCCCACGGCGAATCCTGGGGCACCACCGCCACGAAGCGGTCGGTGTACAGCGGCGTGAAGCTCAACGACGTGCTCTGCATCGGCTCGAACGCCACCCCGAGTTCCACCTGACGGTCGCGCACCATCTCCAGCACCTGTTCGTTGACCACGTCGTTGACCGTGACATTGACGTTCGGGTAACGCGCGCGAAAATTCTTCAGGATCGGCGGCAGCAGGTTGCCGGCGAACGACGGCATCGCCGCCAGCGTCACCCGCCCCCGTTGCAGGCTGAAGCGTTGGCGCATTTCGTCTTCGGCGTTGTCCCAGTCGGCGATCAGGCGCCGGGCCAGCGGCAGCAGGGATTCGCCCTCCGGGGTCAACGCCACGTTGCGGGTGTTGCGGCTGAACAGGCGTCCGCCCAGCCCCTCTTCCAGCGCCTTGATGGTCAGGCTCAGCGCCGACTGCGACAGGTGCAGGCGCTCGCAGGCCACGGCGAAACTCAGGCTCTGGGCCACGGCGAGGAAGGCGCGGATCTGTTTGATGGTCATGGTCGCGTTGCTCCAGTTGTAAGCCGCAAGCGTTAAGCTGCAAGACGGGGACGGTGATTAATTGAGTTTTATCAATCAATCCACCCTAAAAATCAACTTAACAAATATATCGTCCGGCGAGACACTCCAACCATTCGGCTAGCCAGCCGCCTACCAACAATAAAAGAGGTGCCTATGGCAGGTTTCGACAAGCGCGTGTACTCCTACGAGGAGGCTCTGGCCGGCCTCAAGGACGGCATGACCGTGATTTCCGGCGGCTTCGGCCTGTGCGGCATCCCCGAAAACCTGATCGCCGAGATCAAGCGCAAGGGCACCCGCGACCTCACCGTCGTCTCCAACAACTGCGGCGTCGACGGCTTCGGCCTCGGTGTGCTGCTGGTGGACCGGCAGATCCGCAAGGTGGTGGCCTCCTACGTCGGCGAGAACAAACTGTTCGAGGAACAGCTGCTCAAAGGCGACATCGAAGTCGTCCTCACCCCGCAAGGCACCCTGGCCGAGAAAATGCGCGCCGGCGGCGCGGGCATCCCGGCCTTCTTCACCGCCACCGGCGTCGGCACCCCGGTGGCCGAAGGCAAGGAAGTGCGTGAGTTCCACGGCCGCAAATACCTGATGGAAGAGTCCATCACCGGCGACTTCGCCATCGTCAAAGGCTGGAAGGCCGACCACTTCGGCAACGTCATCTACCGCCACACCGCCCAGAACTTCAACCCGCTGGCCGCCACCGCCGGCAAGATCACCGTGGTCGAGGTCGAAGAGATCGTCGAACCCGGCGAGCTGGATCCGTCGCAGATCCACACCCCCGGCATCTACGTCGACCGGGTCATTTGCGGCACGTTCGAAAAACGCATCGAACAGCGCACCATCCGCAAATAACTCAGGCTGACGGAGAACAAGAACATGGCACTTACCCGCGAACAAATGGCTCAACGCGTCGCCCGCGAAATGCAGGACGGCTTCTACGTGAACCTCGGCATCGGCATCCCGACCCTGGTCGCCAACTACATCCCCGAAGGCATGGAAGTCATGCTGCAATCGGAAAACGGCCTGCTCGGGATGGGCCCTTTCCCGACTGAAGACACCATCGATGCCGACATGATCAACGCTGGCAAACAGACCGTGACCGCGCGGATCGGCGCGTCGATCTTTTCCTCGGCCGAGTCCTTCGCGATGATTCGCGGCGGTCACGTCGACCTGACCGTGCTCGGCGCGTTCGAAGTGGACGTGCAAGGCAACATCGCCTCGTGGATGATCCCCGGCAAACTGGTCAAGGGCATGGGCGGCGCGATGGACCTGGTGGCCGGCGCCGACAACATCATCGTCATCATGACCCACGCCTCCAAGGACGGTGAGTCCAAGTTGCTGAGCCAGTGCAGCCTGCCGCTGACCGGCGCCGGGTGCATCAAGCGCGTCCTGACCGACCTCGCCTACCTTGAAATCGAAAATGGCGCTTTTGTCCTCAAGGAACGCGCACCTGGCGTCAGCGTCGAGGAAATCGTCGCCAAAACCGCTGGTAAACTGATCGTCCCGGATCACGTACCGGAAATGCAGTTCGCTGCCGAGTGAGGAATTCGAAAATGCAAGACGTCGTCATTGTTGCCGCCACGCGCACCGCGATCGGCAGTTTCCAGGGGTCGCTGGCCACCGTCTCCGCCGTGGATCTGGGCGCGGCGGTCATCCGCCAGCTGCTTGAGCAGACCGGTCTGGACGGTGCCCAGGTCGATGAAGTGATCATGGGCCAGGTGCTGACCGCCGGCGCCGGCCAGAACCCGGCGCGCCAGGCCGCGATCAAGGCCGGCCTGCCCCACGCCGTGCCGGCCATGACCCTGAACAAGGTCTGCGGCTCGGGCCTCAAGGCCCTGCACCTGGGCGCCCAGGCGATCCGCTGCGGCGACGCCGACGTGATCATCGCCGGCGGCCAGGAGAACATGAGCCTGGCCAACTACGTAATGCCCGGCGCCCGCACCGGCCTGCGCATGGGCCATGCCCAGATCGTCGACACCATGATCAGCGATGGCCTGTGGGACGCCTTCAACGACTACCATATGGGCATCACCGCCGAAAACCTGGTGGACAAGTACGGCATCAGCCGCGAGCAGCAGGACGCCTTCGCCGCCGCTTCGCAGCAGAAAGCCGCTGCAGCCATCGAGGCCGGCCGCTTCGTCGATGAGATCACCCCGATCCTGATCCCCCAGCGCAAAGGCGACCCGGTGGCGTTCAAGACCGATGAGCAACCGCGCGGCGACACCACCGCCGAATCCCTGGCCAAACTGCGCCCGGCCTTCAAGAAGGACGGCAGCGTCACCGCCGGCAACGCATCGTCGCTCAACGACGGCGCCGCCGCCGTGATCCTGATGAGCGCCGAAAAGGCCAAGGCCCTGGGCCTGCCGGTGCTGGCGAAAATCGCGGCCTACGCCAACGCGGGCGTCGACCCGGCGATCATGGGCATCGGCCCGGTCTCGGCCACCCGCCGCTGCCTCGACAAGGCCGGCTGGTCGCTGGATCAGCTGGATCTGATCGAAGCCAACGAAGCGTTCGCGGCCCAATCGCTGGCGGTGGCCAAGGACCTGCAATGGGATCTGGCCAAGGTCAACGTCAACGGCGGCGCCATCGCCCTCGGCCACCCGATCGGCGCATCGGGCTGCCGCGTGCTGGTGACCCTGCTGCACGAAATGCTCAAGCGCGATGCGAAGAAAGGTCTGGCGACCCTGTGCATCGGCGGCGGCCAAGGTGTGGCGCTGGCGCTGGAACGGGCGTAAGCCAAAAGCGTTCATCAGCGGTCGGCGGATCCACGACATCCGTCGCCCTCTGGCAACAAACCCGGCACGGCTTGCGTCGTGCCGGGTTCTTTTTTGCCTGGGCTCAGGGGAAACCGTTCAACATCGTCGGTGACTGACCCACCGCCATCGCCAGCAGGCTGGCTCCCACAGAATCTTGCGGTGGCCTGCCAATGCCGCGAACACCGCCGGCCCCTGTAGGAGCTTGCCTGCAAGCGATGGCGGCGTGTCAGGCAATGAAGATGTCGGATGTACCGACCTCATCACCAGCAGGCTGGCTCCCACAGGATTCTGCGTTGGGCTGCCATTTCTGCGAACGCCGCCGACCTTTGTGGGAGCTGGCTTGCCAGCGATGGCGGCATGTCAGGCAACGAGGATGTCGGCTGTGCTGGCCTCATCGCTAGCAAGCTACCTCCCACAGGATTCTGCGTTGGGCTGCCATTTCTGTGAACGCCGCTGACCTTTGTGGGAGCTGGCTTGCCAGCGATGGCGGCATGTCAGGCAATGAAGATGTCAGCTGGATCGACCTCAACGCCAGCAGGCTGGCTCCCACAGAATCTTGCGGTGGCCCGCCAATGCCGCGAACGCCGCCGGCCCCTGTGGAGGCTGGCTTGCCCGCGATGGGGATGGTGCAGCCCCCGCAACTGTGAAGGTCAAGCAACCAGCTGCAGGATCAGCCAACTGTTGGCCCCGCTGATCACCGCAAACAACCCCCACGCCAACACCCGGGTCGGCAACCGGTTCACGAACGGCCCCATCAGCTGTCGGTCGTTGGTCATGCGGATCAGCGGGTACAAGGCGAACGGCAGTTGCAGGCTCAGCACCACCTGGCTCAGCACCAAGAGCTTGCCCACCGCGCCGTCGCCCATCAGCCACACGCCGATGAACGCCGGGATCAGCGCCAGGCCCCGGGTGATCAGGCGCCGCTGCCAGCAGGGGATCCGCAGGTTCAGGAACCCTTCCATGATCACCTGGCCGGCGATGGTGCCGGTGAACGTCGAACTCTGCCCGGACGCCAGCAGCGCCACACCGAACAGCACGCTGGCCAGCGCCCCGCCCACCAGCGGATCCAGCAGGTGATAGGCGTCCTGGATGTCCGTGACGTCGGTGTGCCCGGACTGGTGAAACGCCGCCGCCGCGAGAATCAGGATCGCTGCGTTGACCAGCAGCGCCAGCGCCAACGAGCCGATGGTGTCGATGCGCGCCAGTTTCACCGCGTCCTGCTGGCTGGCCAGGTCCTTGCCGATCAGCCGCGTCTGCACGATGGACGTGTGCAGGTACAGGTTGTGCGGCATCACCGTGGCGCCGAGGATGCCGATCGCCAGATACAGCGGCGCCGCTTCGCCGATGGCCGACAGCGACGGCTTGAAGCCTTGGGCGACGTCCGGCCAATACGGCTTGATCAGCAGCAACTCCACGAAAAAGCACACGCCGATGGTGCCCACCAGCACCAGCATGATCGCCTCCAGCCGCCGGAAGCCCCGGTTCTGCAAGGCCAGCACCAGCAGCGTGTCGAACGCCGTGAGGGCGATGCCGACGCTCAGCGAGCACCCCAGCAGCAAATGAAACGCCAGCGCACAGCCCAACACTTCGGCCAGGTCGGTGGCGATGATCGAAATCTCCGCCAGCCCCCATTGCAGCCGTGCCGTGCCGGCGCTGTAGCGCTCACGGGACAATTGCGCCAGATCCCGCCCGGTGGCGATGCCCAGGCGCGAACACAGGCACTGGACGACCATTCCCGCCAGGCTCGTCAGCAGCACCACGAACAGCAGGCTGTAGCCGAACCGCGACCCCGCCTCGATGGCCGTCGCCCAGTTGCCCGGATCCATGTAGCCGATGGACACCAGCAGTCCGGGGCCGGCGAAGCGCAGCACACGCTTGAAGAATGAAGCACTCGGATCGACCGCGACGCTGCCGGCCACTTCCGGCGGGCAGAACGGCGCGGTGCCGACCTTGGGCAGACTGAATTTCACGCACACATCCAGAAACAAGTGGGAAAGGCTCGCAGCTTAGACGTTTCGCCCGCCGTGCCCAAGGGACGATGTGCCGAGTTTTCGGGGGGGCGTATTTTTGTATACAAAAATTGTATTTTCCTGAAGCAATCCCCTCGCCGCGATGCTACCGTGGCCCCTCTCACCCGACGGAGCCCTTCGCGTGCTGATCCTCAAACTGTTGCTGATCCCCGGTTTCCTGCTGCTGATTTCCCTGGCCGGCAAGCGCTGGGGGCCAAGTGTGGCCGGTTGGCTGTCGGGGTTGCCGGTGGTGGTCGGGCCGATCCTGCTGTTCCTCGCCCTTGAGCAGGGCCTGGCGTTCGCCGCGCAATCGGCGGTGGCGGCGCTGTCGGCCATGCTTGCGATGATTGCGTTCTGCGTCACCTACGCTCAGGTCGCGCAACGGGCGAACTGGCCATGGGCGCTGGCGGTTTCCCTCAGCGTCTGGGCGCTGCTGGCGGTGGCGCTGTCGCTGATCCCGCCGTCGCTGCCGTTCTCGGTGGCGGCCGCTGCGACGGCGTTGCTGGCGGCGCCACGCCTGTTCCCCGACGTGCACCCGGTGGTGGGCGGCCCGGCGCCGAAATCGGATCGGTTGATCTGGCGGATGGTCGCCGGCGCGGCGCTGACGCTGGTGGTGACCCTGCTGGCCAGCACCGTGGGCGAACGCTGGAGCGGCCTGCTGGCGGTGTTTCCGGTGCTGGGCAGCGTGATGGCGGTGTTTTCCCAGCAGACCCGCGGCCCGGCGTTCACCGCCGCACTGCTGCGGGCGACGGCGACGGGGATGTATTCGTTTTCGGCGTTTTGCCTGGTGCTGGCATTGACGCTGCCGAGGTTGGGCTGGTGGGGGTTTGCGATGGGAGTCGCCGTCTCTCTGGCCATGCTGCTGGTGACTCGACAACTTGTGACAAGCGCGAACCATAAGCACGCCGGATTGGCCGACCGGCCTTGACTCAAGCCCAGGCGCCCATCGCTGGAATGGGAGCCTGAAACACATCCCTATCAGGACTCGGCTTGACCCTCACCAGTTGCCGAAGTCGACAAAATCATAAGGGTACGGATCTGAACACTCCGGGCTTGAAGGAGCATCCTTGGGGCAAACCTTCACATCGAACTTCCCCTTGGCCGGAGGATTGGTCAGATTGATCTGAAAATCCCGGGTGTCGTACTTCTGTGCACTCCCCATCGGGATCCATTGGCCCGAAGCGTTTTTGTAGGAGGCCTGCAGATCCTGTGCGGCCGTCTTGGGCGTAGTGCCGTAGACAGTCTGGAAAAACCCTTCCTGCTTGATGGTGCTGATGATGATTTTTTCGTTGGCCATGTCCGTGACTCCAATGCCGATCGCCGTTCGATCAGCTACGCGCCATTCTTCAGGCCCAACAGACTTCCGTGCACCTGACAGAAATTACAGTTCCGATGGACGGGCACTCGCCCGCCCCGCACTGGAGTATCAAGCGCCAGCCATGGGATGATCCGCGCCACACGTGACCATCCTTGGAGATCAGAATGTCGTTGCCTCTTAAGAAAGCCGCCGTTTTACTGCTGGCGGCCGTCACAGCCTTTGGAGCGTTCAACGCTCAGGCTGCCGCCAAACCCAAGGACAAGCCCGCCGGCGAAAAGGTCTCGATGCTCGACGGCAAGCTCACCTTCACGCTGCCCAAGGGGTTCGTCGCCGACCCGCTGCCGCCGGGCCCGACCGGCGCCAAGGGCACGATGTACACCAACCAGGCTACCCGCACGGTGGTCATCGCCGCAGAGAACCAGATTCCCGAAGGCAACAACGTCAAGGACAACGACAGCGCGTTCCTCGACGCCACCGTGACGGACTTCATCGAAGGCCAGCGCAAGGCGTTGCCGGACTTCAACAAGCTCAGTGAGAAAAGCATCACCCGCAAGGGCAACGGCCTGGGCCTGCGCCAGGTGGACAGCACCGCCACCCAGGGCGGCGGCCAGACCCTCAACACCACGCTGATGGCCGGCTCCGGCACCCGGATGGCGCTGGTTCAGGTGATTTCCCGGGCCAGCGACAAGAGCGGCCACGAAACGCTGGTCAACGCGATCCTCAAGGAGAAGTGACCGTCAGGGATTGAGCCCCTGCAGCCAGGCGCTCAAATCCCGCAGTTCCGCCGCGCCGATGCTGTGGCCCACGCCGGGGTAGGCGTGGAACTGCGGCGCGTAGCCCAAGCGCTTCAGCAATGCATCGGCCTGGGTGCCGTCGCGATAGGGCACACGGTCGTCGGCGGTGCCGTGGCCGATGAAGACCTGCACCGGAGCCGGTGGCCCGGCGGCTTCGAGTTCGGCCTTGAGCACCGGCAACAAGCGCCCGCTCAATGCGGCGAATCCGCCCACCACTGCGGGCTGGCGCAGGCCCACTTCGTAACTCATCATCGCGCCCTGGCTGAAGCCGACCAGGTACACTTTGTTCGGCTCGGCGTGGTATTTCTGCGCCGCAGCCGTCACGAAGGCCCGCAGTTTCTGCCCGCTGGCCTTCAGGTCATCGGGCTCGCCGTTGTAGGCCCCTTCGCCCTTCTTGCGAAACCACTGGAAACGCCCTTCCCCCAGCGCCATCGGCGCCTGCACCGACAGGTAGTTGTACTGCGCCGGCAGCTGAAACTTCATGCCGATCAGATCCGCCTCGTTGCTGCCGTAGCCGTGCAGGAAAACCACCAGCGGACGCGGTTCGGCATCCGGGTGGACCTGGGCCAGGTAATTGAGCGGCAGATCGGTCTGCAGCGTGGTCTGGGCCTGGGCGGTGCCGCAGGCCAGGAGGGCAAACAGGGCTAGCGTCTTGAGCATGGGGCGTCCTTGGCGGTGGGCCGTATCAGGGGCAGAGCCTGGCATGATCCGCATTCTGTGTCGCAACCAAAACCGCTATCGCGAGCAGGCTCGCTCCCACAGGGGAACGCGGTCGACTGTGGGAGCGAGCCTGCTCGCGATGAGGCCCTTGAGTCAAACACACACTCAGTCGTTGATCAGCTTCCCGGCCCGGATCGGCTCGCGCCCGGCCACTTTCGCCTGCCAGATCCCCGGCTGGGTGTAGCGCCCGCGGTCGAGGGCGAACAGCACGCCGCTGGTGCCGGCGCGCACGGTGGTGACCCGGTCGTTCAGCGGGTCGACCACTTCGAACAGGGCGTCTCCCTGCTCGACCCACTCCCCCGCGTCCCGCAGGAAGCTCACCACGCCATGGTGCGGCGCGAACAGGTATTGGGTGCCTTCGAACGGCATGCCTTCACAGCATTCCTGCGGCGCCGGTGGCCATTCGCCGCCGATGAAGCCTTGCTCTGCCAGGAAGCCCAGGATCGCCTCGCAGTTGGCCTGGGCCTGTTCGACCCGGGTGTCGCCCATGCTGCCCAGCTCCAGGGTGGTCGCCAGGTTGGCCGGCGGAATCGCCGCCTCGGGGAACGCCCGCGCCAGGCGCAGCCACGGCGACGAGCAGGATTCATCGAACGAGCTGCCGCCGGAGTCCTCGCACAGCAGCGCCACGCCGGCCTTCAGGCGGGCGGCCAGGGACTGCCACTGCGGCCAGTGCTGCGGCAACGCATACAGGTGAATGGCCGCTTCGAAGTCGCAATGCAGATCCAGGGTGATGTCGGCGTCACAGGCGTGGCGCAGCAGCAGACGGTGCAAGGCTTCCAGCTGCGAGGCCGGGGCCGGCAGGTCGTCGAGCACCTGGCCCATGGTCTGGCGGATCAGCGCGATGTTGGCGGCGGCGTCATCGCCCAGACGCTCGCCGACCAGGGCCGCCACCGGCGCGCTCAGTTCGACGAACGCACGGTTGAAGTTCTTGCCGCTGCCCAGTTCGAAGCGGCCCATGTGGGCGCTTTGCAGGTGCTGGTCCAGGCCGATGGGGTTGGCCACCGGCACCAGCTCGATCACGCCTTGCAGGCGCCCTTCGCGCTCCAGCGCGCCCAGGCGCTGCTTGAGCTCCCAGGCCGTGCGCATGCCCGGCAGCTCATCGGCGTGCAGGCTGGCCTGGATGTACACCTTGCGCGGGCCTGCGCCGAAGCGGAACACGCTGAGGGAACGTTCACTGCCCAGATGGCTCCAGGGCAACTGGTGATCGATGCGTTGCATGGGGAACTCCTGAATCTCGAAGCGGCGGTAAACGCCTGTGGGAGCGAGCCTGCCAGCGATGGCGGCCGGTCATGTCCGTGGGCAATCGCGGGCAGGCTCGCTCCCGCAAGGGTTTCTTGCAATCGCGAAAACGAAAAAAGTGGCCCCGCCGAGGCGCAGGCCACTCTTCTACAGCGTATTAATGGCCGTACACGTCAAAGTCGAAGTACTTGTCCTGCACTTGCTTGTACTTGCCGTTGGCGCGGATCTCGTTGATGGCGGTGTTGAATTTTTCCGCCAGCTCCGTGTCGCCCTTACGCACTGCGATGCCGGCGCCGCCGCCGAAGTACTTGGCGTCTTCATACGTCGGGCCGACGAACTCGAAGCCTTTGCCGGCGTCGGTCTTCAGGAAACCGTCGCTGAGGTTGACCGAGTCGGCCAGCATGGCGTCGATGCGGCCGGACACCATGTCCAGGTTGGCCTCTTGCTGCGAGCCGTAGCGCACCAGCTCGATGCCGGCCGGCACCAGCACTTCGGTGGCGTAGCGGTCGTGGGTGCTGGCGCGCAACACGCCGACTTTCTTGCCCTTGAGCTCGGTCAGCGGATCCTTGACGCCGGAGCCCGACTTCATCACGAAGCGCGCCGGGGTGTGGTAGTACTTGATGGTGAAATCGACGTTTTTCTTGCGGTCGTCGGTGATGGTCATGGACGACAGGATCGCGTCGATCTTCTTCACTTTCAGCGCCGGGATCAGGCCGTCGAACTCCTGCTCGACCCAGGTGCATTTGACTTTCATCTGTTCGCACAGCGCGTCGCCGATGTCCACGTCGAAACCGGCCAGCTTGCCGTCGGGGGTTTTCATCGAGAACGGAGGGTAACCGGCTTCAATGCCGATGCGGATCGGCTTGGCCTCGTCGGCCACGGCGGTCAGGGACAGCATCGACAGTGCCAGGGCACCGAACATAACCAGCTTTTTCATTTATTTCTCCCGTGTGCGGAGGCTTTTATTGGCAGCTTTCGATTGTCAGGGTTCGGCCTTGCCGGTGATGGCAAAGAATCCGAAGTGGCCGGCAGTCTATGGCGGCTCGCACGGGGCAAATTGTGTTTAAGCGACAAATACTTACAGAAAATCGGCGAGTGCCTGGCAGGTGGGAAAGGTGTGCGCCATCACAGTGCAAGGACTGTAGGACAAACCCTCAATCTCACCAGGATCGAGGGCTATTGTGGTGAGGGAACCGGTTCCCTCACCACAACGGACGTTCGTCCTTCAGGCCGGGATCAGCATTCGCACCCGATCGCGGCGCTCGCCGGACGCTGCATCGCCACGCTCAATTGGAACCCCTCGTCCAGCCAA
The DNA here is from genome assembly GCF_002112565.1 of Pseudomonas sp. R25(2017). NCBI lineage: Bacteria > Pseudomonadati > Pseudomonadota > Gammaproteobacteria > Pseudomonadales > Pseudomonadaceae > Pseudomonas > Pseudomonas sp. R25(2017). The sequence continues at coordinate 22,470 of NZ_NEHZ01000027.1, read as the reverse complement.
CCGGTGACGCCGCCGATCATCTCCTTGACCGGATACCCCAGCGCCGCCAGCTTCACCGCCGCCTTGTTGGCGCCGTTGCAGTGCGGGCCGGCGCAGTAGACGACGAACAAGGTGTCCTTCGGGTAGCCGGCCAGGCTCTCGGCGGTCAGCAGACGTCCAGGGAGGTTGACCGCTCCGGGCACATGCCCGCGCTCAAAGGCCAGCGGCCCGCGCACATCCACCAGCACGAAGTCCGTTTCGCCGGCCTCCTGGCTGCTGAAGACGTCGGAGCAATCGGTTTCGAACGTCAGACGGTTGCTGAAATGCATCAAGGCGATGGCCGAGGAAGCGGCCGGGATTTGGCGAACCAGGCTGGTCATGGGGAAAGCTCCTGCGTCTGTGGGTGTGAACAGACTTTATCGGGGCGTCGCTTGCCGCTACAGTGGCGCACAAGACACTCATCGGGAATTTTCCGCCAAATGACTGATTCGCCCGGCCGGGTCGCCATCCTCGCCTACGATGGCCTCTGCACTTTCGAATTCGGCATCGCCGTCGAGATCTTCGGCCTGGCCCGGCCGGAGTTCGATTTCCCGTGGTACGAGCACTGCATCGCTGCCGTCGACCCGGGCCCGATGCGGGCCATGGGCGGCATCCGGGTGCTGGCCGACGGCGGCCTGGAACTGCTGGAGCAGGCGCGCACGGTGATCATCCCCGGCTGGCGCGACCGCAGCGCCCCGGTACCCGAAGCCTTACTGACTGCGCTGCGCCAGGCCCACGCCCGCGGCGCGCGGCTGCTGTCGATCTGCTCCGGGGTGTTTGTGCTGGCGGCCAGCGGCCTGCTCGACGGGCATGGCGCCACCACCCACTGGCGCTACACGGCGGAACTGGCCGAGCGCTTTCCGGCCATCGAGGTCGACCCGGACGTGCTGTACGTCGACGCCGGACAGTTGATCACCTCGGCCGGCAGTGCGGCGGGCATCGACGCCTGCCTGCATCTGGTGGCCCGCGACTTCGGCACCCAGGTCGCCAACTCGGTGGCGCGGCGCCTGGTGATGTCGCCGCAGCGCACCGGCGGCCAGGCCCAGTTCATTCCCGCCCCGGTCAGCCCGACACCGCGCAGCGACCTGTCGCGGGTGATGCAATGGGCCCGCGAGCGGTTGCATGAACCTTTGGAAGTGCGCGACCTGGCCAGCGAGGCGGCGATGAGCGAGCGCACCTTCCTGCGGCGCTTTACCGAGGCCAGCGGCCAGTCGCCCAAGGCCTGGCTGCAGCACGAGCGGCTGGCCCGGGCGCGGGAACTGCTGGAGAGCAGCGGGCAGAACACCGAGCAGATCGCCCTGCGCTGCGGCTACCGCTCGGTGGAAAGCTTTCGCGTGGCGTTCCGCAGCGTGGTGGGTGTGCCGCCGTCGGTGTACCGCGAGCGGTTCGGGCGCGAGGTGCGGACACTGTCCTGAGGCCTTGATGCCGGCTGGGCCGGCCTCAAGGCTTGCGCAGCAGGTAGGTGTCCATGATCCACCCGTGCTCCGCCCGCGCCGCCTGGCGCACCCGCCCGATCTCATCGGCGACGTCCTGGAGCCGGCCGCTGATGAGGATCTCGTCCGGCGTCCCCAGATAGGCCCCCCAGAAAATCTCCGTCTGCGGATCCGCCACCTGACGGTACGCGTCCTGCGCATCCAGCATCACCACCACAGTGTCCGCATTGCTCACCTGCCCCGCCGCCAGGCGCCGTCCCGTGGTGATTTCGACCGAGCGGCCGATGCCGTTCAACGGCACCCTGTGCTGCGCCGCCAGCGCCTGGACACTGGTAATGCCGGGGATCACCTCGAACTCGAACACACATCGGCCCGACAGCACAATTGCCTGCAGGATGCGGATCGTGCTGTCGTACAGCGCCGGATCGCCCCACACCAGAAAACCGCCGCACTGGCCGTCAGCCAATTCTTCGTTGATCAGTCGTTCGAAAGACGCCTGCTTGGCACGGTTCAGATCCTCGACGCTGGCGGTGTAGTCCACATCCCCGCGTTCACGCTCAGGGCTGTGGGCTTCGACGAAACGGTACGCAGGATCGGTGATGTAGCGCTCACAGATTTCGCGGCGCAGGTCGATCAGCGAACCCTTGGCCTGGCCCTTGTCCATGAGAAAGAACACATCCACCCGGTTGAGCGCCTTCACGGCCTGCATCGTGATGTAGTCCGGATGGCCGGCGCCGATGCCGATGACCAGCAAACGTTTCATCAAAGGGCTCCTCCCAGGTCGATGCCGGGCAAGCGTAGCCGCCAGCGGCCGGCGAAACGCAGATCGACCAGGGCCAGCGGCTCGACATCGATGCACTGGGAGGCCTGGACCTGAACCACGTGGGCCAGCGCCGCACGGATCACAAACGGATGGGTGATCGCCACGGTGTGGCCGGGGCGGGATTGCAGGACGGCCAGCCAGGCCGCCACCCGCTCGCCCAACTGCGTCACCGATTCCCCGCCATGGGGCGCGGCCCCCGGATCCTCCAGCCAGGCGTGCAGCGCCTCGGGTTCGTTCTGCTGCAGCGCCTTGATCGATTGCCCCTGCCAGCGCCCCCAGTCGCAATCGCGCAACGCCTCATCGACTTGCGCTTCACGGCCAAACGCTTCGGCGGTCTGACGGGTGCGCAACTCGGGGCCGCAGACCAACCGGTACGGGGCGTCGAGCCGGGCGGCCAGCGCGGCGTCGGCCAGCGTCCTTTGCTCGATCGGCTCATCCGTAGGAAAACGCGCCAGTTTTTGTGCGACGGTTCGCGCGTGGCAAACCAGGGTCAGGCGGATGGCCAGCACGGTAAATCACTCGGTGAGGAAGAGAATGCGAGAACAGTTGAACGCCACGATGACGGCCATTGTGCCGTAAACAAAAGGTTCGCGGGGTGCGGGATGAAGAAGTCTACCGCCACGAAGCGACAATGTCTGACACGAGAATGGGCAATGGCCTACAAGCGAGAAAGAAACTCGCCTAGCCCTTACGGCCCGGGCATCTTGCCCCGTTTGGGTGCTTGCAGACATACGCTGAAAATTCACTAGACATGTAACGTGAGTTACATAAATACTGTTTTAACGGATTGTGAAACAAATTCTACACCCCCATCCAGCAGGAGCCCGGATGCCCCCTCTCAGAGACCTGATCACCGATCCCGGCCTCGACCTGACGCCCTCGGAGCGCAAAGTCGTGCGTGCGCTGCTGGATCAGTACCCGCGCAATGGCCTGGGGCCGATGGCACGCCTGGCCGAACACGCCGGCGTCAGCGACCCGACCATCGTGCGGTTGGTGAAAAAGCTCGGTTTCGGCGGCTACGCCGACTTCCAGGACGCGCTCCTCAGCGACATGGATCATCGCCTGCGCTCGCCGCGCACCCTGCTGCAGCCGCGTTCGCAGCACAAGAGCGACGACCCCTGGAGCCACTACCTGACCCACAGCCACGGGCTGCTGGTCGAGACCCAGGCCCTGACCCAACCCGAAGACGTGCGGATCCTGGCGGACTGGCTGCTCGATACGCGCCATCAGGTGCACTGCTTCGGCGGACGCTTCAGCAGCCTGATGGCCAACTACCTGCTCAATCACCTGCGCCTGCTGCGCCCCGGCTGCTTCGCGCTGGAAGACAACGCCCAACTGCCGGACCGGCTGTTCGACCTGCAACGCCAGGACGTGGTGCTGGTGTTCGACTACCGCCGCTACCAGACCCAGGCCCTGCGCGTGGCCAGCGCGGCCAAGCACAACAACGCCCGGGTGGTGCTGTTCACCGACATCTACGCCTCGCCGCTGCGGGAACTGGCCGACATGATCATCAGCGCCCCGGTCGAGTCCGCCTCGCCGTTCGACACCATGGTGCCGGCGCTGGCGCAGGTCGAAGCGCTGATCGCCAGCCTGACCCCGCGCTGCCCGAACCTGGCCGAACGCCTGGAGGGCATCGACGCCATGCGCAACGACTTCGACACCCACCTGCTGGAGGATAAATAAGGATGTTCAGCCTTCCCCACCGCTCGCCACGGGCTCTGCCGTTCGTCACGGGCCACACCGCACTGCTGTTGGTGGACATGCAGCGGGCCTGGCTCGAACCGCAGTTCGACCCGCACCTCGAAGGCCCGGACGCCGCGTACTTCCTCAACCGTACCCGCGCGCAGGTGGTGCCCAACCAGCAGATGCTGCTCAACGCCTTTCGCCGGGCGCGGCAGAACGTGCTGCACACGATCATCGAAAGCCTGACCGCCGACGGCCGCGACCGATCGCTGGACCACAAACTGTCGGACATGCACCTGCCCAAGGGCAGCGCCCAGGCCCGGGTCATCGCTGAACTGACGCCTTCGGAAAACGAAATCGTGCTGCCCAAGACCTCGTCCGGGGTCTTCAACTCGACCAACATCGACTATGTGCTGCGCAACCTCGAGACCCGCCACCTGATCGTCGCCGGCATCGTCACCGACCAGTGCGTCGACATGGCCGTGCGCGACGCCGCCGACCGCGGCTACCTGGTGACCCTGGTGGAAGACGCCTGCGCCACCTACTCCGCCGAGCGGCACGAGGCCTGCCTGAACGCGATCAAGGGCTACTGCTGGATCACCGACACCCAGACCGTGCTGGGCCGCCTGCGGGAGATGCAGCCATGAGCGAACGCCTGTCGCCACTGCCGATGACCACCCTGGTCACCACCGACCTGACCGGCATCACCCGGGGACGCTCCTTCCCCACCGATGAGCTGGAACATTACCGCGCCGCCGGTTGCGGCTGGGTGCCGGCCAACAGCGCGCTGACCCCGCAGGACATCATCGCCAGCACCAACCCCTGGGGCGCCTACGGCGACCTGCGGCTGATTCCTGACCTGACCAGCCGCGTCACCGTCGGCAACGGCCCGGACGCGGCGGCCCCGGCGCTGGACTTCATCCACTGCGACATCCGCGAAACCGACGGCCAAGCATGGGGTGCTTGTCCGCGCACCCTGCTGCGCGATGAGGTCGAACGCTACCGCGACGGGCTCGGCCTGCAGATCAATGCCGCGTTCGAGCACGAATTCAACCTGCACGCAGGCTTTGCCGAACACCTGGCCTTCTCCCTCGAATCCCAGCGCCAGGGCGCCGAATTCGGCGGCTGGCTGCTCAGTGCGCTGCGCGCCGGGCAGGTCGAGCCGGAGATGTTCCTGCCCGAATACGGCAAGCACCAGTACGAGATCACCTGCCGCCCGGCCCTGGGCGTGGCGGCGGCGGACCGCGCAGTGAACGTGCGCGAGATCACCCGCGAGATCGCCCGGCAGATGGGGCTGGACGTCAGCTTCGCGCCCAAGACCGCCGCCGACGCCGTGTGCAACGGCGTGCACCTGCACCTCAGCCTGCTCGACCTCGAAGGCCGGCCGGTGCTCTACGACGCCGGCACCAGCAACGGCCTGTCGACCCTCGGCCAGCACTGGGCGGCAGGCGTGCTGCATTACCTGCCGGCGCTGTGCGCGTTGACCGCGCCGACGCCGGTCTCCTACGAGCGCCTGCAGCCGCACCACTGGAGCGCGTCCTACGCCTGCCTCGGCCAGCGCAACCGCGAAGCGGCGCTGCGGATCTGCCCGACGGTGACGCTGGGCGACAAGCCTGTGGCCAAGCAATTCAACCTGGAGTTCCGCGCCATGGACGCCACCGCCTCGCCGCATCTGGCGATGGCCGCCCTGCTGATCGCCGGGCGCTTGGGCATCGAGCGCAAGTTGGCGCTGAACGCGGTCACCGACGAAATTCCCGATTCACTCAACGACGAACAACGCAAGGAGCGGGGCATCGTCGCCCTGCCCGGCTCACTGGCCCAGGCACTGGATTGCCTGCGCAACAGTCAAGCGCTGGCGCTGGCCCTGCCGGCGCCGCTGCTCGATACGTATTTCGCCCTTAAGACCGAGGAACTGGCGCTGACGGAACAGCTCTCGCCCGCTGACCTGTGTGAGCACTATGCACGCCTGTACTGAACCTGCCGAGCTTGGGTTGTATACCCGACCGGTCTACAACCTGAGCCGCGAAGACTCGAGGCACCCGCTGATCCTGGTGTGCGAGCACGCCAGCCGCTACATCCCCGAGGCCCTGAACGACCTGGGCCTGGATGAGGCCGCCGCCTGCGAGCACATCGCCTGGGACATCGGCGCGCTGGCGCTGGCCGAGCGGCTGTCGGAGCAATTGGGCGCGACGCTGCTGAGCGCCAACTATTCGCGGCTCTTGATCGACCTCAACCGGCCCCGGCACGCGCCGGACAGCATTCCGGCGCAGAGCGAGATCTATCAGGTACCGGGCAACCGCGACCTGGATGAAACCACCCGCGAATACCGCCGTCAGACGTTGTTCAAGCCCTTTCATTCGCGGTTGCAGCAATTGATCGACACCCGCCTGGCCGCCGGCCGTCCGGTGCGGGTGGTGGGAATCCACAGTTTCACCCCGGTGTACTACGGCCAGCCCCGCGAGCTGGAGGCGGGCGTGCTGTTCGGCCAGGCCAAGGCCTACGCCCACCGTCTGCTCGATGGCCTGGGCCAGCACCCGCTGAAGGTGGCGGGCAACCAGCCCTACCGGGTCGACCCGCTGGGCGACATGACCGTGCCGGTGCACGGCGACGCCCGGGGCCTGGAGTCAGTGCTGATCGAGGTGCGCAACGACCTGCTGCGCAGCCCCGACGCGGTGGCGCGCTGGGCCGGTTATCTGGCCCCTCTGCTGTAGTCTTTTTGCTGTTGCCGTAAACGATGGACCGACATAACAACTAAAAATCGAACGATTGGCTGACAAGGAGTTGAGCTTCATGGAAATAGAACAGTTCGGCTACAAGCAGGAGTTGAAACGTAGCCTGACGCTGACCGACCTGGTGGTGTACGGGATGATCTTCATGATCCCCATCGCCCCGTTCGGCGTGTACGGCTACGTCAACGCCGAAGCGCCGGGGATGGTGCCGCTGGCCTACATCATCGGCATGGTGGCGATGGTGTTCACCGCGCTGAGCTACGGCAGCATGGCCCGGGCCTTTCCGGTTGCAGGTTCGGTGTATTCCTACGCGCAGCGGGGCCTTAACCCGCACGTGGGGTTCCTCGCCGGCTGGCTGATGCTGCTCGACTACCTGCTGATCCCGCCGCTGCTGTACGTCTACGCGGCCATGGCCCTGAACCATCTCTACCCTGAGGTTCCCAAGGTCGGATTCATCCTGGCGTTCCTGGTCAGCGCGACCTTCGTCAACCTGCGCGGCATCACCTTCACCGCACGCATGAACATCCTGTTCCTGCTGGCGCAGCTGGCGGTGCTGGGCATCTTCCTGTTCTATGCCTGGAACGCCCTGCACAACGGCGCCGGCAACGGCCAACTGACCCTGGCGCCGCTGTACCACCCGCAGACGTTCAACTTCGCCCTGCTGATGCAGGCGGTGTCGATCGCGGTGCTGTCGTTCCTGGGCTTCGATGCGATCTCCACCCTGGCCGAAGAGATCAAGGGCGACCCGGGCCGCAGCGTCGGCAAGGCCGCGCTGATCACCCTGGTGGTGATGGGCGCGATCTTCGTCGTGCAGACCTGGATCGCCACCGACCTGGCCGCCGGCATGGGCTTCAAGTCCGCCGACACCGCGTTCTACGAGATCGCCGAAATCGCCGCCGACAGCTGGCTGGCGACCCTGACCGGCGTCGCCACCGCACTGGCCTGGGGCGTGGCGGTCGCCATCACCTCGCAGGCAGCGGTGTCGCGCCTGCTGTTCGGCATGGCCCGCGACGGCAAGCTGCCGAAGGTGCTGGCCAAGGTCCATCCGACCCACAACACGCCCTACCTGAGCATTTACCTGGTGGCCGTGCTGTCGCTGGTGATCTGCTACCTGTTCATCGATTCGGTGGACACGCTGACGTCGCTGGTCAACTTCGGCGCCTTGAGCGGCTTCATGCTGCTGCACCTGACCGTCATCAACCACTACTGGCGCCGGCAGAAGTCCGGGCAGGTGGTGCGTCACCTGATCTGCCCGGTGATCGGCTTCGGGATCGTCGCGGCCATCATGTACAACATGGGCGTCGATGCGCAGAAACTCGGCCTGATCTGGATCGCGCTGGGCCTGGTGTACCTGTTTTTCCTGAACCGCCTCGGCGCCGGCACCGCCCTGCCTGACCCGAGCAATGGCTGACAAGAAAAAGAGCGGCGTCTGACAAAGAATCAGGCGACCGCCGATTTAACGCGTGGAAACCGACAGTGATAGTCAGGTTCGGCGATGACGCCGAACCGTTCGATACAGGAGTGCATCCATGCTGGTCTTACGCCCAGTCGAGCCAACCGACCTGCCCCACCTGCAACAGCTGGCCCGCGACAGCCTCGTGGGCGTCACCTCCTTGCCGGACGACAGCGACCGCCTGCGCGAAAGGATCGCCAGCTCCTGCGCCTCGTTCGACAGCGAGACGCAGGCCCAAGGCTCGGAGAACTATTTCTTCGTGCTGGAAGACCAGGAACAGGGCCGGCTGGTCGGCTGCTCGGAAATCGTCGCCACCGCCGGCTGCGACGGCCCGTTCTACAGCCTGCGCAACCGCCACTTCACCAGCGCCTCGCGGGAACTGAACATCGAGCACGGCGTGCCGGCGCTGTCGTTGTGCCAGGACCTGAACAGCCACACCCTGCTGCGCGGCTTTCACATCGACGCCGCGCTGGTGCGCTCGCCCCACTCCGAACTGCTGTCGCGGGCACGGCTGCTGTTCATCGCCATCCACGGCCGGCGCTTCGCCGACGCGGTGATCACCGAAATCGTCGGCTACAGCGACGACCAGCAGCGTTCGCCCTTCTGGGACGCCCTGGGCAAGCACTTCTTCGACCTGCCCTACGCCGAGGCCGAACGCCTGTGCGGCCTGCAGAACCGCACGTTCCTGGCCGAACTGATGCCGCAGTACCCGATCTACGTGCCGATGCTGCCCCAGGCCGCGCAAGACTGCATCGGCCGGGTGCACCCCGACGGCCAGGAAGCGTTCGACATCCTTGAGCGCGAAGGCTTCGAGACCAACAGCTACATCGACCTGTTCGACGCCGGCCCCACCCTGTACGCCCGCACCGCGAACATTCGCTCGATCGGCCAGAGCCGGGCCGTCACGGTGCGGCGTCAGGCGCAGATCGACGCCCGGGGCCATTGCCTGGTCTGCAACGACGCCCTGAAGGGATTCCGCGCGGTGGTGGCCGAACTGGACGACCGACCGGGACAGCCGCTGGCCCTCACCCCGCAGTTGTGTGCGGCACTGGGCGTCACCGATGGCGACAGCGTGCGGGTGACCGCACTGTGAACCTTGCCCCGAACCAGCGTCCCAGCAGGCGCGCAGAAGGAGTTGCAGCATGATTGTCCGCCCGGTTCACGTCAGCGACCTGCCGGCCTTGATGGCGCTGGTGCGCCAGGCCGGTCCGGGGTTCACCACCCTGCCGGCCAATGAAGACCGTCTGGCCCACCGGGTGCGCTGGGCCCGGCGCGCCTTCTGCGGGCAGGTCGAGCGGGCCGACGCGGATTACCTGTTCGTGCTCGAGGACGACGAACAGCGCGTGGTCGGCGTCAGCGCCCTGACGGGCGCCATCGGCCTGCGCGAGCCTTGGTACAACTACAGGGTGGGGCTGACCGTCAGTTCGGCACCGGACCTGGGCATCCAGCGTCAGATCCCGACGCTGTTCCTCAATAATGAACTGACCGGCCAATCGGAACTGTGCTCGCTGTTCTTGGGCCATGACCAGCGCCACGGCAGCAACGGCCGCCTGCTGTCGCTGGGGCGGTTGCTGTTCGTCGCCGAGTTTCCGCACCTGTTCGGCGAAAAGATGATCGCCGAACTGCGCGGCAGCGCCGACGAGATGGGTTGCTCACCATTCTGGGACAGCCTGGGACGGCACTTTTTCCAGATGGACTTCAGCCACGCCGATCACCTGTCGGGGCTGGGCAACAAGTCCTTCATCGCCGAACTGATGCCGCGCCAGCCGCTGTACACCTGCATGCTCACCGAGCAGGCCCAGGCGGTCATCGGCCAGCCGCACCCCACCACGGAGCCGGCGCTGAAGATCCTTCAGGCCGAGGGCTTCATCCACAAAGGCTACATCGACATCTTCGACGGCGGTCCGGTGATCGAAGCCCCCGTCCACAGCATCCGCACGGTGCGCGAAAGCCTGGAGCTGACCCTGGCCCTCGGCACGCCGGACGACCAGGCGCCCCAGTGGCTGATCCACAACCGCCGTCTGGAGAACTGCCGCATCACCGCCGCCCAGGCCCGCCGGGTCGGCGGCAGCCTGGTGGTCGACCGCCTCACTGCCAAGCGCCTGCAATTGCAGCCGGGCGACTCGGTGCGGGCGGTGCTGCTGCCCAACCAACAACAGCAGGCCGCCGCAGCCTGACCCTTAGCGGCGAGGGCGCTTGCTCCCGCTGCGGTGCGCTTTCTCCCGCCTTGCAAATTCGTCATGATCCTTGACCCATTCGCGTGATAGCCTCTTGATTCTTCGGCGTTGACACCTTTGCTCAAGCCTTTCCATTCCCTTGTATTGGTGGAATCAGTATGTCCAGGCTTTCCCATCAAGATTTGCGCCGTAACTTCCGTCAGCTGCTGGCCTCAGGCGCCTGCTACCACACCGCTTCCGTGTTCGACCCGATGTCCGCCCGCATCGCGGCCGACCTGGGCTTCGAAGTGGGGATCCTCGGCGGCTCGGTGGCGTCCCTGCAGGTGCTGGGCGCGCCGGACTTCGCCCTGATCACCCTGAGCGAATTCACCGAACAGGCCACCCGCATCGGCCGCGTCGCCCAGTTGCCGGTGATCGCCGACGCCGACCACGGCTACGGCAATGCCCTCAACGTGATGCGCACCATCGTCGAGCTGGAGCGCGCCGGCGTCGCCGCCCTGACCATCGAAGACACCCTGCTGCCGGCCCAGTTCGGCCGCAAGTCCACCGACCTGATCTCGGTCGCCGAAGGCGTCGGCAAGATCCGCGCGGCCCTGGAGGCCCGGGTCGACTCGGAAATGGCCATCATCGCCCGCACCAACGCCGGCATCCTGCCCAACCAGGAAATCATCAGCCGCACCAAGCAATACCAGGCCGCCGGTGCCGACGGCATCTGCATGGTCGGCGTGCAGGACTTCGACCAACTGGAACAGATCGCCGAGCACCTGAGCGTGCCGCTGATGCTGGTCACCTACGGCAACCCGGCGCTGCGCGACGACAAACGCCTGGCCGAACTGGGCGTGCGCGTAGCCATCGACGGCCACGGCGCCTACTTCGCGGCCATCAAGGCGACCTACGACAGCCTGCGCGAACAGCGGCAGATCTTCACCCAGGCCTCGGACCTGAGCGCCACCGAACTGACGCACACCTATACGCAGCCTGAGGACTACATCCTCTGGGCGAAGGAATACATGAGCGTCAAGGAGTAACTTCTTCAAGATTTGAAACGCACTGTTTGATCCGACCGGTCGACGCAATGTCGCCGGGCAGGGTCAATGCAGCCTTGGGCTTACATAAAAGACAACAACTCCAAACATCCGATAACAACCCAAACATTGCACAAACAACACCTCAACAAGAGAATGACGACATATAAACAAACCTAAAAACGCCACCATGATCAACCTGCTCAAACACTACAATTCGGCCCCTGCAGAATTAGCCGAAGCAATAAAGAACCTAAACCTGACAATAGAAATCCAAGAACTTTCCAACCATCTCTACAGCAACATCAAGACCTCTGCCAAACAACAGCAGCGGGCAACCATTCTCGACAACGTCAATCCGTACACCCAAACGCTGACATTGCACTGCACCGATGACGCGAACATCAGCGTCAGAACCCTGAGCAGCACCAGTTCGACCGTTCTTTATTCAGTGCCGGGACACAGCATCCTCTTTCCCGTCCACTCTGAGCCTTTCTCTGTCCAGCTGTACGGCATCGAAGGCGACCGGCTGAGTCTCGCCAGGCGCGTGACCGTCACGGATCGCGATCCATTGCTCATCGACGGCCGACATACCCTGTATGAGTGCGTCCCGTCCGAGGGCCCTACGCCCGTGCTGGTCGGCAGCATCAACCTGCCCGTTCGCAGCGCCGACATCAGCGTGTTTGACCGGTCCTCGCTACGCAAGGTCGCCTGGTTCCCCCACGACGACAGCGCCGCGCGCTACCTGGTCAGCCTCGAACTGCTTGAGGCGGCACAGGATCCGGAGGCCGTCAGGGTGGCCGAAGAGCTGATCCACCACTACCACCCGGCCGTTGCGTGGAAAGCGTTTCAGATCATCGATCAGCACGCTCAAGACACAGCCCGGCGATATGTGCCGCTATTGAGGAAACTGAACAACCCACGTCTCGACCAATTGCTCGAACGACGGAGCGAAGCCGCATGAAACTGCAGACGTTCATCGAGCGTATGGCGAATTACGACCCCAGTGTCGACAAGTCGAGCATCATCGAAGACCTCAAACAACTTGCGACAAACCGGACACTCTTGAGCGAGCATCTCTACAACACCATTCAGCAAAACGGTTTCAGCACGCGCAACACCCTTTACAGCCCTTATGCGTTTGTATTGCACTACAACGACTTATATACGCTGCGCCTCGGATTCTGGTCACCGGTCATATCAACGGATGAAAAACAGACATTCATTTATGACCTTTACCATTCGCATGACTTTGAAATGTATGCGATCGGCTACAGCGGTGACGGCTATACAACGACATTGCGCGCAATCCTTGACCGCACGCCATTGAAAGCCGGCGTAAAACCCTCATTGGGGGACGAGCGCAGCGTGAAACTTGCACCCGGCCATGTTCTGCACATGTCGCCGCTGTATGACATTCACCGCCAGCTTCCACCCGAAACGATGTCCGCCTCGCTGAGCCTGATCATTCATCCTCGGCAGACGACAAAAACCGAAGAAGCCTGGTGCTTCGACGAGAACCTGGTGCCGACCTACCCCGGCATCGCCACGCAGGAAACAGCGGTCTTTGAGAACCTGCTGTCCTTGCTCCAACGCGGACTGCACTCTGCGTCCGCTCAACAAGAAAGGAAATCTGTATGAACACGCCACTCGAAAACTGGACCCAAACACCACTGCTGCGCGCCGGCACCGAGCTGATCAACACGCCGGTCAAGACCGCAGCCCAATCCCCGTGCGCCAGCTTCATGCCGCGCTACAACGTGGGCAACATCCACGAAATCAAGCAGTTCTGGAACTTGCCTCAACAAAAGTAAGGCCAGCGCAAGCCGCCCTTCGCCCGACGGCAGTCCGCAAGGACTGCCGTCTCGCTGTTCTTCAACACTCCCCAAGGCGGCGGCAGCCGCTTGCCCGCCCCTTCAGACCGAACCGAGCACTTCGCGCCGGTGCTTGCCGTCGCTGTAGCACATCACCCGGTTGCGCCCGCCGCTCTTGGCCTCGTAGAGCGCCCGGTCGGCGTCGTCGAGCCATTGGGTGGCCTCGGCGTGGGACGGGTCGAACGCCGCCAGCCCGATGCTCAGGCTGACTTTCAACGCCGGGTTCTGCTCATACGCCAGAAAGGAAAAGCGCTCGCGCAAGGTCTCCATGGCCTGGGCGGCGTTGAACAGCGGCATGTCCGGCAGAATCACGCAGAATTCGTCGCCGCCGTAGCGCCCGCCCACATCGGCGTTGCGCAGGTTCTGCCTGAGGGTCTTGCTCAGTTGGCGCAGCACGATGTCGCCGGCCCCGTGGCCGTAGGTGTCGTTGATGGCCTTGAAGTGATCGATGTCGATCAGGGCGATCGCCGCCCCCTTCTGCAGGCTCTTGCAGCGTTGGAACTCGATCTGCAACCGGTCTTTCCAGGCGCCGTGGTTGAGCAGCCCGGTCAGGCTGTCGGTACGGCTCAGGGCCAGCAGCTCGCGCTTGTGCAGGCCCAGGGTGTAGGCCTGGCGAAAGCAGATCCAGCCCAAAGCCAGCGGATACAGCATCAGCAGCGGCAGGCACGCATACAGTTGCAGCGGCGTGGTCGGCGGCACGAACGCCGGCGCGAACACCACCAGCCCGACGCCGATCCCCAACAGTTGCGCCGCCAGTCCCGCCAGCAGAAAGCGCAGCCCGCCGATGGCGACGTTGTTCATCGCCATCATCGAGACGGTGGTGGCGCTGGGCAAAGGGTTGAACTGCATGGCGGCGACCCAGAAGCCGCCGAGAAACGCGTCGATCAGCAGGTTGCGGTGTTCGGCATGGTAAGGCACGCGGGCCCGGCGGGCCCATTGAAAGGCCAGGTGCGGCCACAACAACCCGTTGAACAGCATCAGCGCCCAGACCCAGGGCGGCGGACCGAGCGGATGCATCGCCGCCCCCACACACAGGAGCCCCAGCGCCAGCCCGAGGGTTCGCGACGTATGCAGCCTCCTGGCCAACGACAGTCCTTTTCTTCCCTGACCTCCCGCTTTTTCCATAGGGGCCTCTACTGCGCGCATCGGAAGACGGATGTGCTGAGAGTCTAACAGGGCACCCTCAATTAGCCATCACCGGCCAGCGGGCCACCTATCGCACTGCCCGGGCCCGACACCGGGCAAATGATTGGCTATACATGAAAGGAGGAAAACGGAAAAACGACTATAAGAAGGAGGCGCATGCAGACCTATCAAGTGTTGATCATCGGCAGCGGTTTTGGCGGCCAGTGCGCCGCGGTGAATCTGCTCAAGGCCGGCATCGACGATTTTCGCTTGCTGGAACGGCGGGACTTCTTCGGCGGCACCTGGTGCCAGAACACCTACCCCGGCGCGGCGGTGGACGTGCCGTCGCCGCTGTATTCGCTGTCGTTCGCGCCCTACCCCTGGACGCAGATGTTCGCGGGGCAAGCCGAACTGCACCGCTACACCGAACACGTGGCGCAGCGGTTCGGCCTGCGCGAGCGGGTGGAGCTGGGCGCGAACGTCGAGCGCATCGAATGGGACGACGCGCAAAAGCGCTGGGCCGTGCACACCGTCGCCAAAGGAACGTTCCACGCACAGTTCCTGATCAATGCCACCGGGCCGCTGAGCCAGCCGGTCATCCCGCACTTTCCGGGCGCGGAACGCTTCCGGGGCAAGAGCTTTCACACGAACAACTGGGATCACGCCTACGACTACCGGGGCAAACGGGTAGCGATCGTCGGCAGCGGCGCCAGCGCGGCGCAGGTGATTCCGGCGATTGCCCCGGAGGTGGCGCAACTGCATGTGTTCCAGCGCACGCCGCACTGGGTGCTGCCGCGGGCCGACCGCACCTTCGGCCGCTTCCAGCGTTGGCTGCTGGGCCTCAAACCGGCCTACAAGCTACTGCGCTGGTTGATCTACTGGCAGTTCGAAACCCGGGTGATCGCCTTCAAGTACTCCAAGCCGGCGATCCACCTGGTGCAGCGCCAGGCCCTGAATTTCCTCAAGCGCCAGGTGGCCGATCCGGACCTGCGCCAGCGCCTCACCCCGGACTTCACCATCGGCTGCAAACGGGTGCTGCTCTCCAGCACCTACTACCCCGCGCTGACCCGCGCGAACGTGACCCTGCACAGCCGCGAACAGGGCATCGCCGCCCTCGACGAAACCGGCATCGTCACCACCGACGGCCAGCACATCGACGTGGACCTGATCGTCTGGTCCACCGGCTACGACGCCACCGACGGGGTGATTTCCTACCCGGTCAGCGGCAAGAACGGCGTCCGGCTGCGCGACGTCTGGGCGCAGTACCCGCGCGCCTACCTGGGCACCAGCCTGCCGGACTTCCCCAACCTGTTCATCGTCACCGGCCCCAACACCGGGATCGGCCACACCTCGGCGCTGTTCATCATCGAATCGCAGATGAACTACATCCTCGACTGCATCCGCACCCTCAAGGCCCGGGGCCTGCGCAGCATCGAAGTCCGCCCCGAGGCAGAACGTACCTACACTCAGATGATCCACCGGGAAATGGAGCGCACGGTCTGGAAAACCGGCGGCTGCCACAGCTGGTACCAAAGCAGGAGCGGTCATGTGATCGCGATGTTTCCGGGGTTCAGCTTCAGCTACCACCGCCTGACGCGGTCGCTGAAGCCGGCCGACCACATTCTGTCCTGAACACGTATAAGGAAGACGTCCGATGCTTGTGCTCTTTGTCGCTCTCGCGGTTTTCGTGGCCTGGAGCTGGTTGAGCTACCCGGCGGTCGGCCATTGGCTCTACGACCTGAGCACGGCCGCCGAGGCCAAGCTGTACCGCTTGCACAAGATTGAGGTGCCCATCGCCGAAATGAGCGTATCGACCTGGCAAGGCGGGCCCTACGAGGCGTCCAGCGCGATCCTGATGCTGCACGGCTTCAGCGCCGACAAGAACCTGTGGCTGCGCTTCGCCCGGCATTTCGTCAGCCAGTACCGGGTGATCGTCCCGGACATTGCGGGCCACGGCGAAACCGGCTTCAAGGCCGGCGGCGGCTACGACATCCCGGTGCAGGCCAAGCGGATGATCCAGCTGCTGGACGCCTGCGGCGTGGAGAAAGTGCACGTGATCGGCAACTCGATGGGCGGCTACATCGCCGCGTGGCTGGCGGCGACCTACCCCGAGCGCATCGCCTCGGTGGCGCTGGTCGACCCCGCCGGCGTCACCGCGCCGGAGGCCAGCGACATGGAGCGGCACCTGGCCCGGGGCCACAACCCGTTCCTGATCAACTCCCGCGAGGAGTTCCGACGCTTCTACGCCATGACCATGGCGTCGCCGCCCTGGGTGCCGGGGCTGGTGCTGGACGCCATCGCCCAGCGCTACGAGAACCAGCGCGACGAACTGGAAGAGATCTTCCGCGACTTCCGCGCCAGCCCGCCCATGGAGCCGAAACTGCCCGACATCAAATGCCCGGCGCTGCTGCTCTGGGGCCGCAAGGACCGGCTGATCGACGTCAGCAGCGTGCCGGTGTGGAGCAAGGGCATCGCCAACCTGCGGGTCGACGTGTGGGACGGCGTCGGGCACATGCCGATGGTCGAACAGCCGGCGAACACGGCGCGGCTGTACCGGGAGTTCCTGGGCACCCTGCGATGAACATCCTCTACGACGAGCGTCTCGACGGCCCCCTGCCCGATGTCGACAAGGGCGAACTGCTCAAGGCCTTGCGGCAGGCCCTGCCGGACCTGGATCTGCTGTGGCGCGAAGAAGAGCTCAAGCCCTACGAGTGCGACGGCCTCTCCGCCTACCGCACCACGCCGATGCTGGTCGCCCTGCCCCGTCGGCTGGAGCAGGTGCAGGCGTTGCTCAAACTGTGCCACCAGCGGCGGGTGCCGGTGGTGGCGCGCGGGGCCGGCACCGGACTGTCCGGCGGCGCGCTGCCGCTCGACCGGGGCGTGCTGCTGGTGATGGCGCGCTTCGACCGGATCCTGCACCTCGACCCGGACGCACGCACCGCGCGGGTTCAGCCCGGCGTGCGCAACCTGGCGATCTCCCAGGCCGCCGCGCCGTACGGCCTGTACTACGCGCCGGATCCGTCCTCGCAGATCGCCTGTTCCATCGGCGGCAACGTCGCGGAAAACGCCGGCGGCGTGCACTGCCTCAAGTACGGCCTGACCGTGCACAACCTGCTCAAGCTGGAAGTGCTCACGGTCGAGGGCGAACGCCTGACCCTGGGCAGCGACGCGCTCGATTCCGCCGGCCTGGATCTTTTGGCGCTGTTCACCGGCTCCGAAGGCCTGCTGGGGATCATCACCGAAGTCACCGTCAAGCTGCTGCCCAAACCGCCGGTGGCCAAGGTGCTGCTGGCCAGCTTCGACTCGGTGGAAAAGGCCGGCCGTGCGGTCGCCGACATCATCGCCGCCGGGATCATCCCCGGCGGGCTGGAAATGATGGACAACCTCGCCCTGCGCGCCGCCGAAGACTTCATCCACGCCGGCTACCCGGTGGAGGCCGAGGCGATCCTGCTGTGCGAACTGGACGGCGTCGAAGCCGATGTGCACGACGACTGCCAACGGGTGCGCGAGGTAATGCAACGGGCCGGCGCCACCGAGGTGCGCCAGGCGCGGGACGAAGCCGAACGGGTGAAGTTCTGGGCCGGACGCAAGAACGCCTTCCCGGCCGTCGGGCGCCTGTCGCCGGACTACTACTGCATGGACGGCACCATCCCCCGCCGCGAACTGCCCGGCGTGCTGCACGGCATCGCCCGGCTCGGCGCGGAGTACGGCCTGCGGGTGGCCAACGTGTTCCACGCCGGCGACGGCAACATGCACCCGCTGATCCTGTTCGACGCCAACCGGCCCGGTGAGCTTGAGCGCGCCGAAGCCCTCGGCGCAAAGATCCTGGAACTGTGCGTGCAGGTCGGCGGCAGCATCACCGGCGAGCACGGGGTCGGCCGCGAGAAAATCAACCAGATGTGCGCGCAGTTCAACAGCGACGAACTGAGCGCGTTCCATGCCGTCAAAGTGGCGTTCGACCCCCGCGGCCTGCTCAACCCCGGCAAGAACATCCCCACCCTGCACCGCTGCGCGGAATTCGGCGCGATGCACATCCATGCCGGGCAACTGCCGTTTCCCGACCTGGAGCGTTTCTGATGACTGATCGGGATGCGGCCGACGCGCTGCTGGATCAAGTCAACCGGGCCAGGGCCGACGCCACGCCGCTGAAGATCCAGGGCGGCAACAGCAAGGCGTTTCTCGGACGCGAAGTGGCCGGCGAGGTGCTCGACACCCGCGCCCACCGGGGCATCGTGCGCTACGAACAGTCGGAACTGGTGGTCAGCGTGCGGGCCGGAACGCCGCTGAATGAGCTGCTGGCGACACTCGACGCCGCCGGGCAGATGCTGCCCTGCGAGCCGCCGTCCTTCAGCGATTGCGCCACGGTCGGCGGCATGATCGCCACGGGGCTGTCGGGGCCGCGGCGCCCTTGGGCCGGCTCGGTGCGCGACTTCGTCCTCGGCACCCGGATCATCACCGGCCTCGGTCAGCACCTGCGCTTCGGCGGCGAAGTGATGAAGAACGTCGCCGGTTACGACCTTTCCCGTTTGCTGGCGGGCAGCCACGGCTGCCTCGGCGTGCTGACCGAAGTCTCGCTGAAGGTGCTGCCCACACCCCGGCAGTGCCTGAGCCTGCGTCTGGAGATCGATTGCACGCGGGCCTTGGCCAACCTCGTCGACTGGGGCCGGCAAGCGCTGCCGATCAGCGGCGCCTGCCATGACGGAGTGGCGCTGTACCTGCGCCTTGAAGGCGGTGAAGGTTCGGTGTCCGCCGCCCATCAACGGCTGGGCGGCGATCCGCTGGATTCGGCCTTCTGGTCGGACCTGAACGAACAGCGCCTCAGCTTTTTCGACGAAGGCCCGCCGCTGTGGCGCCTTTCGCTGCCCCCTACCACCGGAGCGCTGGCGCTGCCTGGTGCGCAACTGGTCGACTGGGCCGGCGCTCAGCGCTGGCTGAAGTCCGATGCGACCGACGTTCAGCGCATCGCCCATGAGCTCGGCGGCCACGCCACCTGCTTCAGCCATGGCGCCAGCGACACGCCGTTTCAGCCGCTGGCCCCGGCGCTGATGCGCTACCACCGCCAGCTCAAGGCGCAACTCGACCCGCAAGGGCTGTTCAACCCCGGCCGGATGTACGCGGAGCTCTAACCATGCAGACCATCCTCAGCGAACAGGCCCGGCAACTGCCCCGGGCAGCCGAAGCGGAAAAGATCCTGCGCACCTGCGTGCACTGCGGCTTCTGCAACGCCACCTGCCCGACCTATCAATTGCTCGGCGACGAACTGGACGGCCCGCGCGGGCGCATCTACCTGATCAAGCAAGTGCTCGAAGGCGCACCGCCGACCGCGCAGACCCAACTGCACCTGGACCGCTGCCTGTCGTGCCGCAACTGCGAGACCACCTGCCCATCCGGGGTCGACTACCACAACCTGCTGGACATCGGCCGGGCCATGGTCGACCGCGCCGTGCCGCGCCCGCCGGGCCAGCGCCTGCTGCGCGAAAGCCTGCGGGCCCTGGCGCCCAATCCGGGCGTGTTCAAGGGTTTGCTGAGGATCGGCGCCACGTTTCGTCCGCTGCTGCCGCGTCCTCTGGAGGACAAGCTGCCGGCGCCTTCCTCGGCGAACGGCACGCGCCCGATCCCGCGCCACCCGCGTCGGGTGCTGCTGTTGGAAGGTTGCGTGCAGCCCGGGTTGTCGCCCAACACCAACGACGCGACGGCCCGGGTGCTCGACCGGCTCGGCATCAGCGTCACCCCGGTCAGCGAAGCCGGCTGCTGCGGCGCCCTCGACTACCACCTCGATGCCCAGGCCAAGGGGCTGGAGCGTGCCCGCCGCAACATCGACGCCTGGTGGCCGCACCTGGAGAGCGGCGCCGAGGCCATCGTCCAGACTGCCAGCGGCTGCGGCGCGTTCATCAAGGATTACGGGCATCTGCTGGCGCACGACCCGGCCTACGCGGACAAGGCCCGGCAGGTCAGCGAACGGTCGCTGGATCTGGTGCAGGTCCTGGCGCAAGAGCCCCTAGAACAGATGTGCAGCGCCGGCCAACGCCGCATCGCCGTGCATTGCCCCTGCACCCTGCAACATGCGCTGAAACTGGGCGGCGCCGTGGAAGCCTTGCTGACCCGTCTGGGCTTCAACCTCACGGCGGTACCGGACGGCCACCTGTGCTGCGGCTCGGCCGGCACCTATTCGCTGACCCAACCGACGCTCGCCCGGCAACTGCGCGACAACCGCCTCAACGCCCTGGAAAGCGGCCGCCCGGATCTGATCGTCACCGCCAATGTCGGCTGCCAGAGCCATCTGTCCGGCGCCGGACGCACGCCGGTGAAGCACTGGATCGAACTGGTGGATCAGTCGTTGGCAGAATGAAGTCCGTAGGATTCTTCGTTTGCCCGCGCAGGAGAAGGCTGCGATCTTTTCCTCCATCCTTTACGTGACCGTGCCAGGAATTTTTTTCATGACCGTGCAGCCTTTCGTCAGCCCCGACCTGATCCGTCAACGCTTCTCCAAGGCGATGTCCGACATGTACCGCGAAGAAGTGCCGCTGTACGGCGCGTTGATGGAACTGGTGGAACAGACCAACCGCGACGTGCTCGCCCGGGATCCGCACATTGCCCGGCAACTGGCCGACACCGGCGAAATCCAGCGGCTGGACATGGAGCGCCACGGCGCGATCCGCGTCGGCACCGCCACGGAACTGGCCACCCTCGCCCGCCTGTTCCAGGTGATGGGCATGCAGCCGGTGGGCTACTACGACCTGACGCCGGCGGGGGTGCCGGTTCATTCCACGGCGTTTCGCGCGGTGCACGAGGCGGCGTTGCAGGTCAGTCCGTTCCGGGTATTCACCTCGCTGCTGCGCCTGGAACTGATCGAGGATCCTGAACTGCGGGCGTTCGCCCAGTCCGTGCTGGATCGGCGCTCGATCTTCACCCCGGCCGCCCTGCGCCTGATCGAACAGGCGGAAACCGCCGGCGGCCTCACCGAAGCCGAGGCCGAGGCATTTGTCCTGCAAGCGCTGGAGACCTTTCGCTGGCACCACAGCGCCACCGTCACCGCCGCGCAGTACCAGACCCTCAGTGCCCAGCACCGCCTGATCGCCGACGTCGTCGCCTTCAAAGGCCCGCACATCAACCACCTGACCCCGCGCACCCTGGACATCGACATCGTGCAGGCGCAGATGCCGTTGCACGGCATCACCCCCAAAGCCGTGGTCGAAGGCCCGCCGCGCCGGCAGTGCCCGATCCTGCTGCGCCAGACCAGCTTCAAGGCCCTCGACGAACCGGTCGCCTTCACCGACCAAGCGCAAACCCATGGCAGCCACAGCGCCCGCTTCGGCGAGATCGAGCAACGCGGCGCCGCACTGACGCCCAAGGGCCGCGCCCTGTACGATCGCTTGCTGAACGCCGCCCGGGACGAGCTCGGCGACTTCCCCAACGAGGGCAATGCCGCACGCTACAACGCGCTGATGACCCAGCATTTCAGCGAATTTCCTGACAGCCTCGACGGCATGCGGGAACAGGAACTGGCCTACTTCCGCTATTTCGCCACCGAACAGGGCTTGGCGGAGCGTCCCGGCGAGGCTTCGCTGGCCCAACTGCTGCGCGACGGCCATGTGAAAGCGGAGCCGCTGGTGTACGAAGATTTCCTGCCGGTGAGCGCGGCGGGGATCTTTCAGTCGAACCTGGGGGATGCGGCGCAGGCGCATTACGGCGAACACTCGAACCGTCAGGCCTTCGAGCAGGCGCTGGGCCGCACGACCATCGATGAACTGGCGCTGTATGCCGACACCCAGCGGCGTTCACTGGAGGCGTGCGCTGAGGCACTGGGTCTGAAACGTCTCTGAGGTCAGGTGGCCATGCTGCGCAAGAAGTTGCGCAATCATTCCGCAAAACGTCTGACACGGCACGCTGGAAGCCTTAAGCGACGCGGCCTCCAGCCGAGTGCGCAAGAAGTTGCGCAGCACTGCGCAACTTCTTGCGCACTTTCCCAAGGATTTCGCCGGCCTGATCGGACACCATCTAGAGAAACCCATATAAAACACTGATTTATATGGGTTTTTCATTTCTGGCACGCTCCTTGATAACAGTCAGGCACCCACCGGGCGATTCCGCCTCCCGGGCACCCTAACTCAATCCGCAAGGAGCACCTCC
>NZ_NEHZ01000026.1:0-66454 GCF_002112565.1 Pseudomonas sp. R25(2017) | reverse complement strand
CCCCTGCCCCATCTAAGCCCCATACCCCATTGCGCAGGTGCCCCATGAGCGACCAGCAAGAATTCCCGGACAACCCCGACGACTACACCGAAGCCGAACACATCGAACACCGCTCCACCGGCAAGGGCCTGGCCCTGCCCGGCCAGAACCTGCCGGACAAGGTCTACGTCATCCCGATCCACAACCGTCCGTTCTTCCCCGCGCAGGTGCTGCCGGTCATCGTCAACGAAGAGCCGTGGGCCGAGACCCTGGATCTGGTCAGCCAGTCCGGGCACCACTCCCTTGCCCTGTTCTTCATGGACACGCCCCAGGAAGACCCGCGCCACTTCAACACCAAGGCGCTCCCCGAATACGGCACCCTGGTCAAGGTGCACCACGCCAGCCGCGAGAACGGCAAGCTGCAGTTCGTCGCCCAGGGCCTGAGCCGCGTACGCATCAAGACCTGGCTCAAGCACCACCGCCCGCCCTACCTGGTAGAGGTCGAATACCCGCACCAGCCCACCGAGCCGACCGACGAGGTCAAGGCCTACGGCATGGCGCTGATCAACGCGATCAAGGAACTGCTGCCGCTCAACCCGCTGTACAGCGAAGAGCTTAAGAACTACCTCAACCGCTTCAGCCCCAACGATCCCTCGCCGCTGACCGACTTCGCCGCCGCCCTGACCTCGGCCACAGGCCCCGAACTGCAGGAAGTGCTCGACTGCGTGCCGATGCTCAAGCGCATGGAAAAAGTCCTGCCGATGCTGCGCAAGGAAGTCGAGGTCGCGCGCCTGCAGAAAGAGATCTCCGCCGAGGTGAACCGCAAGATCGGCGAGCACCAGCGCGAGTTCTTCCTCAAGGAACAGCTCAAGGTCATCCAGCAGGAGCTGGGCCTGACCAAGGACGACCGCAGCGCCGACCTCGAACAGTTCGAGCAGCGCCTGGAAGGCAAGGTGCTGCCGGCGCAGGTGCAGAAGCGCCTCGAAGAGGAAATGAACAAGCTGTCGATCCTGGAGACCGGTTCGCCGGAATACGCGGTCACCCGCAATTACCTCGACTGGACCACTTCGGTGCCGTGGGGCGTGTACGGCGAGGACAAGCTCGACCTCAAGCACGCGCGCAAGGTGCTGGACAAGCACCACGCCGGGCTCGACGACATCAAGGACCGGATCCTCGAATTCCTCGCGGTCGGCGCCTACAAAGGCGAGATCAGCGGTTCCATCGTGCTGCTGGTGGGGCCGCCGGGCGTGGGCAAGACCAGCGTCGGCAAATCCATCGCCGAATCCCTGGGCCGACCGTTCTACCGCTTCAGCCTCGGCGGCATGCGCGACGAGGCCGAGATCAAGGGCCACCGGCGCACCTACATCGGCGCGCAGCCGGGCAAGCTCGTGCAGGCCCTGAAAGACGTCGAAGTGATGAACCCGGTGATCATGCTCGACGAGATCGACAAGATGGGCCAGAGCTACCAGGGCGACCCGGCCTCGGCGCTGCTGGAGACCCTCGACCCTGAGCAGAACGTCGAATTCCTCGACCACTACCTCGACCTGCGGATGGACCTGTCCAAGGTTCTGTTCGTCTGCACCGCCAACACCCTGGACTCGATCCCAGGACCACTGCTGGACCGCATGGAAGTGATTCGCCTGTCGGGCTACATCACCGAAGAGAAGGTCGCCATCGCCAAGCGCCACCTGTGGCCCAAGCTGCTGGAGAAGGCCGGCGTGTCCAAGGGCAGCCTGAGCATCAGCGACGCGGCCCTCAAGGCCCTGATCGACGGCTACGCCCGCGAGGCCGGCGTGCGCCAGCTGGAAAAGCAGATGGGCAAACTGGTGCGCAAGGCCGTGATGAAACTGATCGACGAGCCGAAGGCCGTCATCAAGCTGGGCCCCAAGGACCTCGAAGCCTCGCTGGGCCATCAGGTGTTTCGCAACGAGCAGGTGCTGTCCGGCACCGGCGTCATCACGGGGCTGGCCTGGACCAGCATGGGCGGCGCGACCCTGCCGATCGAAGCGACGCGCATCCACACCCTCAACCGGGGCTTCAAGCTCACCGGGCAACTGGGCGACGTGATGAAGGAATCGGCCGAGATCGCCTACAGCTACGTCAGCTCGCACCTGAAATCCTTCGGCGGCGATCCGAAGTTCTTCGACGAGGCGTTCGTCCACCTGCACGTGCCGGAAGGCGCGACGCCCAAGGACGGCCCGAGCGCCGGCGTGACCATGGCCAGCGCCCTGCTTTCCCTGGCACGCAACCAGCCGCCGAAGAAAGGCGTGGCCATGACCGGCGAACTGACCCTGACCGGGCACGTGCTGCCGATCGGCGGGGTGCGGGAAAAGGTCATCGCGGCGCGTCGGCAGAAGCTCTTCGAACTGATCCTGCCGGAGGCCAACCGGGGCAACTTCGAGGAACTGCCGGACTACCTCAAGGAAGGCATCACC
Organism: Pseudomonas sp. R25(2017); assembly: GCF_002112565.1. Lineage (NCBI taxonomy): Bacteria > Pseudomonadati > Pseudomonadota > Gammaproteobacteria > Pseudomonadales > Pseudomonadaceae > Pseudomonas > Pseudomonas sp. R25(2017). The sequence continues at coordinate 64,040 of NZ_NEHZ01000026.1, read as the reverse complement.
GTGCACTTCGCCAAGCGGTTCGCGGATGTGGCGAAAGTGCTGTTCTGATAATCATGTAGTGCCTGCACTACCGCTATCGCTGGCAAGCCAGCTCCCACAGGTTTTGCGTGACCGCAGATCCTGTGGGAGCCAGCCTGCTGGCGATGACGTCAGCCAAGGCTGCGCATGGCCGCAGAACCATGCGGGGGGAGGTTGTACCTTGCCCCCGGCAGCGCCTTCCACGGCGCCATCGCCAGCAGGCAGGCTCCCACAGGGGCGCTGTGTGCACCCTGGATCAGTGCGACGATTCGGCTTGCCCGCGAAGGGGCCGGAATTGACAGCCTCGCCCCGCCAGGTTGTCACACTTTGTCTCATCTTCAGTTATGCTCGCCGTTCGTCGAGAACGCCGGAGCCCCTCACCCCATGTCCCCCATTCGCCTGTTCGTCCCCCTGAGTCTCGCCCTGCTGGCCGCCTGCGCCACGCAACCGAAAACCAACGTGACCGTGGAGAAACAAAGCGAATGCCCGGTGCGGCTGGCCAACGGGCAAAACCTGATCGTGACCCTGCCCAGCAACCCCACCACCGGCTACCGCTGGGCCATCCAGGATTCCGCCGGCGGAGTGCTGCGCGCCCTGAGCCCCGAGGTCTACAGCAACCCCGAGGACGCCGGCGTGGTCGGCGCGGCGGGCCTGTCCACCTGGCGCTTCCAGGCCTTCGCCACCGGCACCGGGCGCCTGCGCCTGACCTCGCAGCAGCCGTGGGCACCGGAAGTGCTGCCGGTGGAAACCTTCGACTGCGCCATTTCGGTCAACTGACATGGGCTGGCTGATCCTGGCGCTGATGGGCGCGGCGACCTTCCTCTACGGCCTGAGCACCCACGCGGCGCTGCTCTGCCTGTTGGTCAAGCCGCTGCCGGTGCTGGCGCTGCTCGGCTGGCTGCACGACGCGCCGCCCGGCGACTACCGGCGCTGGATCAGCCTGGGCCTGATCTTCTCGCTGGTGGGCGACGTGCTGCTGGCCTGGCCGGGCGACCTGTTCGTGTTCGGCCTCGGAGCGTTCCTGATCGCACACCTGGCCTACCTCAAAGCCTACCTCAGCGACTGCCGGCGCCTGGCCGTGCTGCCGCTGGTCCTCGCCCTGGCCTTGGGCGCGGTGCTGCTGGGCATTCTGGTCGCAAGCGGCCTGGGGCCGTTGCTGGTGCCGGTGATCATCTACGGCACGGCCATCAGCGCCATGCTCTGGCGCGCCTTGGCCCGCCTGGGCAGCGGCGTGCCGCAACGTTCGGCGCTGCTGGCCGCCGGCGGGGCCGTGGCGTTCGTGTTCTCCGACAGCGTGATCGGCATCAACCGCTTCGTCGCGCCGTTCCACGCCGCCCCCTACCTCATCATCCTCAGCTACTGGCTGGGCCAGTGGGGCATCGCGGCCTCGGCGTTCTCGCAAAAACCGCGCTGACCGCATCGCCCGCAGGCTGGCTCCCTCATGGACGGTGCAACACCCTGGGGAGCGAGCCCGCTCGCGAAAGCGATGTGCCTGACACGAGGCTGGCAGCGCCGTTCGGGCGTTTATCAGCCAACCCGCGCATCCCCGCAGCAATTTGGCTAAAATGCCGGCCTTTTCCACCGAACCGCCGGAACCGCCGTGAGCAAAGAACCCGACCGCATTTTCGCCCAGCCCATGGCCCAGGTGCCTGACTTCGCCTTCAACGAGGACGTGGTGCGGGTGTTCCCGGACATGATCAAGCGTTCGGTGCCGGGTTACCCGACCATCGTCGAGAACCTCGGCGTGCTCGCCGCGCAGTTCGCCCAGCCCCACAGCGTGCTCTATGACTTGGGCGCCTCCCTCGGCGCCGTGACCCAGGCCCTGCGCCGCCATGTGCGCACCGACGGTTGCCGGGTGATCGCCGTGGACAATTCGGCGGCGATGGTCGAACGCTGCCGCGAGTACCTCAACGGCCAGGATTCGATATTCCAGGAGTTGCTGCCGGTCGAGGTGATCGAAGCCGACATCCTGGCGCTCGACTTCAAGCCGGCCTCGGTGGTGGCGCTCAACTTCACCCTGCAGTTCATCGCACCAGAGCAGCGCCTGGCCCTGCTCGGCCGCATCCGCCAGGCCTTGCTGCCCGGCGGCGCGCTGATCCTGTCCGAGAAGCTGCGCTTCAACGACGCCGACGAACACGCGCTGCTCACCGACCTGCATGTGGCGTTCAAGCGCGCCAACGGCTACAGCGAACTGGAGATCGCCCAGAAGCGCAGCGCCATCGAAAACGTCATGAAGCCCGACAGCCTCGAAGAACACCGCGAACGCCTGCTGGCCGCCGGATTCTCGAAAGTCGTGCCGTGGTTCCAATGCCTTAACTTCGCCTCGTTGATTGCCCTGCCATGATCGATCTGTCTCCCCTCGCCCGCCGTCTGGCCGGCACGCCGCTGGCCGACTGGGCCAATACCCTGCAAGCGCAGCTCGACAAGAAGATGGAAAAGGGCCACGGCGACCTGGAGCGCTGGCAAAGCGCGCTGGACGCCCTGCCCCAGATCCAGCCGAGCGAAGTCGACCTGCTCGACGGCCTGACGCTGGACAGCGACTGCGACGACGCCACCCGCGCGCAGATGCGCACCGCGCTGATGGGCCTGTCGCCCTGGCGCAAGGGGCCGTTCGACCTGTTCGGCGTGCACGTGGACACCGAGTGGCGCTCGGACTGGAAATGGTCGCGGGTCGCTCCGCACCTGAACCTTGCGGGCAAGCGCATCCTCGATGTCGGCTGCGGCAACGGCTACTACATGTGGCGCATGCTCGGCGCCGGGGCCGACAGCGTGATCGGGGTCGATCCGAACTGGCTGTTCTTCTGCCAGTTCCAGGCGGTGCAGCGTTACCTGTCGCAGCCGAACGCCTGGCACCTGCCGTTCCCGTTCGAAGACCTGCCGGCGAACCTCGAAGGCTTCGACACGGTGTTTTCCATGGGCGTGTTCTACCACCGCCGCTCGCCGATCGAGCATCTGCTCGCGCTCAAGGATTGCCTGGTCAAGGGCGGCGAACTGGTGCTGGAGACCTTGGTGGTCGAAGGCGACCGGCACCAGGTGCTGGTGCCGGAAGACCGCTACGCGCAGATGCGCAACGTGTGGTTCCTGCCGTCGGTGCCGGCGCTGGAGCTGTGGCTGCGCCGCGCCGGCTTCAGCGACGTGCGTTGCGTGGACGTGAGCTTCACCACCGTGGCGGAACAGCGCAGCACCGAGTGGATGAAGTACCAGTCGCTGAGCGACTTCCTCGACCCGCACGACCACAGCAAGACGATCGAAGGGCTGCCGGCGCCGATGCGGGCGGTGATCGTCGCCCGCAAGTAGATCGGCCGGCCCTGCGGCGCCCTCACCGGCGCCATCGCCAGCAGGCTGGCTCCCACAAGGGGACTCGGCCGAATGCAGCCACTGTGTTCACCGCAAAACCCTGTGGGAGCCAGCCTGCTGGCGATGGCGTCCGCCAGGACGCCGCCGAACGGAAGCAGACACGAAGCAGGCGTTCAGTCCGAAGACTTGGCGCGCCGGGCCCTGAAGAATTCGGTCAGCACCGCCCCGCACTCCTCCGCCAGCACCCCGCCCTCATGCAGCACCCGATGGTTGAGAAAGCCCTGGGTGAAGAACTGCCCCTGGCTCTGCACGATCCCGGCCTTGGGCTCCAGGGCGCCGTACACCACCCGCGCGATGCGCGAATGCACGATCAGCCCGGCGCACATGCTGCACGGCTCCAGCGTCACATAGAGCGTGCTGCCCGGCAGGCGGTAGTTGCCGGCCGCCTCGGCGGCGGCGCGGATGGCGACCATTTCCGCATGGGCGCTGGGGTCGCTGGTGCTGATCGGGCAATTGAAGCCGCGGCCGACGATCTCGCCGTCCTGCACCAGCACCGCCCCCACCGGCACTTCGCCGAGGGCGGCGCCCTGCGCGGCCAGGGCCAGCGCTTCGCGCATGAAGTCGCGGTCGCGGCTGCGGTCGATGATCGCCGCGGGGCGGATCTGGCGCATCACTTCACCTCGATGGCGGCCATCAGGCCGGTTTCCATGTGGTCGATCACATGGCAGTGGAACATCCACACCCCCGGGTTATCCGCCACCAGCGCCACTTGCGCCCGCTCGTTCTTGCCCAGCAGGTAGGTGTCGGTGAAGTACGGAACGATCTTGCGCCGGTTCGAGGCGATCACCTTGAAGCTCATGCCGTGCAGGTGGATGGGGTGCTGGTACTGGGTCATGTTCTTGAGTTCGAAAATGTAGCTCTGGCCCAGCTTCAGGCTGGCGATCGGCCGGTCGGCGCAGGTCTTGTCGGTGATGTCCCAGGCCTTGCCGTTGATCTGCCACAGGCTCGGCGGCTTGCCGTTGTCGACGTTCACCGACACGGAACCGACCCATTCGAAATTGAAGTTGAGTTTCTCGGCCTTGGCCAGGTCCGGCTCGGCCACCGGGTTGACGGGCAGCGCTGGCGGCCACTCGGTCGGCGCATCGTCGTTGGCCACCGAACGCAGGGTGCCCAGCCGCACCGGGCCGTTGCGCAGCGACAGCTCCTGGCCTGCCGCCGGGGCCTTGATCGCCAGGCAGATGCGCATGCCGGGGCCGAGCCAGTATTCCTTGCCCAGCGGCCGCGGCGCCACCGGGTTGCCGTCCAGCGCGTAGATCTGCGCTTCGACGCCGGGGATGTTGATGCGGTAGGTCAGGGTGTTGTCGAGGTTGAGCAGGCGCACCCGCGTGATCTGGCCGGCGGGCAGTTCTATCACCGGCGACGGCACGCCGTTGATGGTCGACAGGCGCCCCGCCGTGCCGCCCCGGGCCGCTTCGCGGGGGATGCTGAAGTCGACGAAGTTGCCCTCGTCGTCCACGTGCCAGTTCTTCAGGCTCAGGGTCTTTTCGTAGCGGAAGCCGGTCGGCTCGCGCTCCTCGACGATCAGCGGCCCCACCAGCCCGCGGCCGAGCTCTTCGCTGCTGCTGACGTGGGGGTGATACCAATAGCTGCCGGCATCCGGCACACGGAATTTGTAGTCGAAGTATTCGCCCGGCAGCACCGGCAATTGCGAGACGTACGGCACACCGTCCATTTCCAGCGGCAGGCGGATGCCGTGCCAGTGGATGGTGGTCGCCACCGGCAGCCGGTTGATGAAGCGCACCCGCAGCCACTCGCCCTGACGCACGCGCAGTTCGGTGCCCGGCGCCGACGGGCCGAAGGCCCAGGCCTGGGTCTTGTGCCCGGCCACCAGTTCGACGTCCAGGGGCGCTGCGATCAGCTCATAGTCGTGCCCCGCATCGGCTTGCGCCCGCTTGCCCAGCCAGTAGCGCGCCGTCCCTCCCGCACCGACGCCAACGACAACAAGACCGGCCAGGCCACCGAGGATTTGGCGACGGGTAAAGGACATGAACTGGGCTACCTCACGGATCGACGGCAGGCACCGGGCCCGCAAAAGGCGAATACGATACACCCGCAACTGGCAAACAGTAAGGGCGACGTGCCGCCGCAGCGGCAATGCGATAACTATGTACCGCACCTGCGCCGCCCGGACGGGTCATGCTCCCTGCCCGTATCTCAAGGAGTGAGAGAGCATGATCCCAGACAACCACCGCCCGCTTCCCAACGCCGCCGACAAGGCCGCGCTCAAGGCCATCGCCCGCCGCGTCATCGGCGACTGCCCCAGCCTTCAGGACACCGCCCGCGAGGTGGCCGGCGACCTGCTGAAAAAGCACGGCGTCACCGGCCTCGATCCCGACCGGGTGTACTTCCACCGCTTCGATGCGGCCCAGAGCAACGGCCGCACCTTCACCGGCTGGGAACACGTCAACGCCAAACCGACCTCGACGCTGACCCTCACCCAACTGGTGATCCAGCGCTTCCGCGTCGCCGACCAGGACAACGCCGACCTGCTCGACGTGTACGCGGGCTTCTACAGCGCAGGCCCCACCGCCGGCACGTTCAACGAAACCAACGAAGTCCGCCTCCACGGCAACGAAGTATTGAAGGACTTCTGGAGCATCGATTTCAGCACTCGGTACAAGGATCGGCTGAGCACTTTCTGGCACCGCTCGGGCAGCGATTACCGCACCCTGGCCAAGTGCAATTTCCTGCTCAAGGCCGTGCAGGCCCGGGACAAGCGTCTGTTGAGCGACGAAGACTTCCGCTTCGTCACCCAGGCCGCGCTCGGCCCGATCAGTTGGCCGGTCACGCTGCAGTGGCTGCAATCGACGCACCCCACAACGGGTACGGTCCGGACGCTGGACGTCGCCGGCTTCACCGCCACCGACATCCTGCGTTTCGTCGCGCCCAAGGGTCGCCAGATCGTTTATGTGCCCGGCGAAGCCAGCGCCTTCACCGTGCTGGAAACCGCCACCGACATGCATTTTTGGATGCTGCTGCGGATGAACCAGCCGCAGGACCGCCAGATCTTCATGACGCATTTTCCCTTGGCCGACCGACAGGAGATCGCCGACCACATCAGTGACCTGATGAACCGCCTGGTCAGCACTTGGAGCCGGTACGACCACCACCTGATCAACCAGAACGACAAAGCCATCGAAGGCGACACCTTCACCTGGCTGCAGACATCGACCCGCGACGCCTTGTTCATCGAAGCCGAACTCACGCTGACCGCCAACGCCGACCTGCGCAAGAAACTCTGGATCGGTTACCTCAGCGCCGGCCTGAGGGTCTTCGCCCCCATGGCCATCGTCGGCTGGCCGGTCGCATTGCCGTTGATCGGGGCGAGCATCGCCGACATGGGGCTGAACATCGATCAGGCGGTCAACGGCAAAACGTCCGAGGAGCGCAAGGCCGGCATCCTGGGGGCCGTGCTCGGCGGCATCGACCTGCTGCTGAACCTGGCCGCCCTCGCCGGCCCTGGCTCACTGGAAGAAGTCGGCCCCGACATCGAAGCGGCCGAGGCCAGGGAAATGGCAGAACTGCAGGAAGCGACGCAGCCGGCACGTACACCCAAGCCACCGCCCCCTCCGGCGGATGCTCAAGCCGTCGAGCCCCCGCGGCCTGTGTCTGGCATCCCGGCATCCTACCGAATCGGCCTTACCCTCGACGACACGACGCTGAGCCGCGAACCGGGCAAGTACCAGGGCATCCACAGCCTGCCGTCCGACCCGTCACGGGCCATCCGCCTCGGCGACGGCAACTACTACGTGCGCTACGAAACCTCGGCGAGCGGCACCGGCCACTGGGCCATCATCGACCCCGCCCGGCCGAATGCCTTCGTCCGTTCGATTCCCGTACGCTTGAACGCCGCCGGCCAATGGGAAACCCTTCCGCAGCTCGGGCTCAAGGGCGGCATGGATCTGCCGCACGCCAGCACCTCCGCCGCGCAGCAATGGGCACAACTGCCCGGCACCCTGGTCACCGAAATCGACGCCCCGGACATGCGCGCCTGGGCCCTGGGCGGCGCGGACGATGTCAGGCCGGTCACCGATGCCTTCGGCCGGACGCGCACCTTGAGCCGCTTCGAACTGAGCCAGGAAACCGCACGCGACAACCTGATCAGCGACGCCCGCACCTGGTATGCGGCCAATCCTGTCACGCCGCGCCTGCCCGTCGCCACGGCGGCGGCCTTCGACTCACCCGGCGACCTGCTCGACGCTGCCTTCGCCCGGAAGCCGGGGTTGGTCATCGGCGAAACGCAAGGCGGCATCGGCAGCAAGCAGTTCCTGATCGAGAACATGCCGGCCCTCGCCCGGCGCGGCGTGAAGACGCTCTACACCCAGCAACTGCTGGCCAACGTCAACCAGACGGCGCTGGATACATTCGCCCGCACCGGCCAGATGCCTGCCGAACTGGAAGAATACCTGCGCAAGCTCGACTTCATGGCCGGCAACGACCCCGATGGCCGCTTCACGCTGACAGAGGTGGTGAAGGCCGCCAATGCCGCAAAGATCCGGGTGCAGGCGCTCGACCTGTCCACCACCTACCACATCAACCGCTCCGCGTTCGGCTCGGAACCGGGTCTGCCGATGGCCAGGAGCTTCTTCGCCGGCCAGGTCATCCGCTTCAACGAAGCCGTCAAAGGCCCGGCCAGGTGGGTGGCGTTGGTGGATCGGGAACACATGACCACCTTCAGGGGCCACCAGGGCATCAGCGAACAGGCAGACGCCCTGAGCCTGCGTTTCGACGACGTGCCGCCAGGCCTTGAGGCGCCCATCGGCACCGACCCCGGGGTGGTCGTCGAATACGCCGACTACCCCGGCTCACCCGTCGAGGAACCGCTGGACGGAGGCGACATGGATGCCGTGCAGGCCCAGATCCAGGGCACCTGGCGCGTGCAGATGCCGACCCCGTGGGCCTACCGCACACCGCAGAATCTGCGCGCCCTGTTGCCCGAGCCCGGCATGTTCACCTTCCAGCGCTACCGCAACAGCATTCTGGTGGTCTACCGCAACGAAGCGGGCCACATGGCGGACAGCGTCGTGCGTACGACACCCGGCGGCAGGATCAGTCTGCAGGTGCCGATGCGGCCCGAGTACGACTTCATCACGGCCGACCATTGCGATGAGCTCAAGCAGGCCCTGATGGAGCGAGGCCTTCGGCCCATGGGGTGGCCGTTGCCGGCCGAACCCGCTGCGCTGCCGGTCGAGCCCGGCCTGGCCCAGATCCAGGACAAACTCGCACGCTGGCAAGCCAATGATCTGCTTGAAGCTCGAAGGCCTGACACCGGGCCCGGCAAGTTCCAGGGCATCTATCGGCTCGACGGCGACCCTGCGACGGCCATCAGCCTCGACGGCACCGCCTACTACGTGCGCTTCGAACCCGACGTCAACGGCCCCGGCACCTGGGCCATCATCAACCCTGAACGCCCGAACGCGTTTTCCGGCACCCTGCCGGTGCGCCTGAACGCCCAAGGCGAATGGGAACTGGCTCCAACGGGTGGCCTGAAGGGCGGTGGCAACAACCTCAAGGGCATGTCTCGGATCAGGACTGAGGCCGCGCCTGCGCCTGCGCCTGCACCTGCACCTGCACCTGCGCCTGCACCGTTGCGCGCTCCTGCCACCGGCTACGAATCGCCCATCCGTTACGGCCTCAGGAATGTGGCGCTGGGCAAGCCGGAGACGCACATCAAAGTCAGCAGGTTGCCCGATGGCAGCATTAGAGGAATCACCTCCTATGACGAATACGTCACGGACCTGCGGCGCAAGCTGGCACGGGATACCGATCAATTCTTTGGACGCCGAGACCTTTACCGTGAGTTGCCCGCCCGTCCCGCAGTCGACGCAATCCCCACGACTTCGGCCTCAAGCCTGATCGAACACGTATTCGACGCAGTGCCCGGCCTGGTCATCGGCGAAGGTCAGGACCGGATCGCCAGCCTGCGTTTTCTCATCGAAAACATGCCGACCCTGTCGCGCAAGGGGGTCAGAACCCTGTACTTCCACCGCCTGCTCAACGACTTCAGCCAAGGCGACCTGAATGCGTTTTTCCGCACAGGCGAGATGTCCCCGGATCTCGAAACCGTTCTGCGGCAGCTGCAAAATGATCCATCGGGCGTGCATACGCCGTTGGAAACGGTCAAGGTCGCGCGCCTCAACGGCATCCGGGTTCAGGCGACGGACTGCCTGGCCAGCTACCGCTTTCCCGAGGCACCGTTTACGCAGCTGCAGGAACAAGGCATCAAGAACTACCTTACGCATACCGTCATGCAGGCCGACCAAAAGCTCAACGAAGCGGGCAAGTGGGTTGTCCTCACCGGCCAGGAAAACACCAACACCTTCCGTGGCGTGGTCGGCATCAGCGAACTGCAGGGCGGCATCGGCTTGCGCATCGAAGAAGTGCCGCTCGATGCGCCGGCAACGATCGAGATCGACCGCGGCATCCGCATCGGCAGAGGCTATGTGCATCAAGACAGGCCACAACAGGGGGCATTCGACACGCTCTATGCCGATCTGAGTTTGAAGTCGCCGCAGCCTTCCGTCGAAAGAACGCCGGCGGACATCGAACGGATGCTGATGCGGCGCGGCCAGTACACCTTCCAGAAAACCGAAGACGGCGTGACATTGATCCACCGCAACCGGGAAGGAAAGATCGTTCACACGCCGGTCGAACGTCTCGCTGACGGCACCTTGCGGATCCATCGCCCGGTGTGGGTGGGCATCGATCAGGTAGCGTTCGCCAGCCTCGAAGAATTGTCCTGGAGCCTCAGCGAGATGGGCATGCTCCTTGAGGGCCGCTTGCCGCACTGAACCTTCCCGCCAGCCGAAAAAAAGCCCCCGGTCTTGCGACCGGGGGCTTTCGGATGTCACAGCAACGGGCCTGGGTTGACGGGCCCGTTCGTGATCATTCCCACTCGATGGTGGCTGGCGGCTTGCTCGACACGTCGTAGGTGACGCGGGAGATGCCTTCGATCTCGTTGATGATGCGGCCGGAAACGGTTTCCAGCAGCTCGTACGGCAGGTGCGCCCAACGGGCGGTCATGAAGTCGATGGTCTCGACGGCACGCAGGGCCACGACCCACGCGTAACGGCGGCCGTCGCCGACCACGCCCACCGATTTCACCGGCTGGAACACCACGAACGCCTGGCTGACCTTGTGATACCAGTCGGCCTTGCGCAGTTCCTCGATGAAGATGTGGTCGGCGCGGCGCAGCAGGTCCGCGTATTCCTTCTTCACTTCGCCGAGGATGCGCACGCCCAGGCCCGGACCCGGGAACGGGTGACGGTAGACCATGTCGTACGGCAGGCCCAGCTCCAGGCCCAGACGGCGGACTTCGTCCTTGAACAGTTCGCGCAGCGGCTCGACCAGCTTCAGGTTCATCTCTTCCGGCAGGCCGCCCACGTTGTGGTGCGACTTGATCACGTGGGCCTTGCCGCTCTTGGCGCCGGCCGACTCGATCACGTCCGGGTAGATGGTGCCCTGGGCGAGGTACTTGATGTTGTTCAGCTTGCAGGACTCGGCATCGAACACGTCGATGAAGGTGCGGCCGATGATCTTGCGCTTCTTCTCAGGGTCGGCTTCGCCGGCCAGGTTGTTCAGGAACTGGTCTTCGGCGTTGGCGCGGATCACCTTGACGCCCATGTTCTCGGCGAACATGGCCATCACCTGGTCGCCTTCGTGCAGGCGCAGCAGGCCGTTGTCGACGAACACGCAGGTCAGCTGGTCGCCGATGGCCTTGTGCAGCAGCGCGGCGACTACCGAGGAATCGACGCCGCCGGACAGGCCCAGCAGCACGTTGTCGGTGCCGACCTGGGCACGGATGTTGGCGATGGCGTCTTCGGCGATCTTCGACGGCGTCCACAGGGCTTCGCAACCGCAGATGTCGAGGACGAAGCGCGACAGGATGCGGCCGCCCTGCTTGGTGTGGGTCACTTCCGGGTGGAACTGCACGCCGTAGTAGGCGCGCTCGTCGTTGAACATGCCGGCGATCGGGCAGCTCGGGGTGCTGGCCAGGATGTGGAAGTCTTCCGGCATCTTGGTGACCTTGTCGCCGTGGCTCATCCACACGTCGAGGCCGAACAGGCCGTCGGCGTCAATGTGGTCTTCGATGCCGTCGAGCAGGCGGCTCTTGCCGACCACGTCGACACGGGCGTAGCCGAACTCACGCAGTTCGGAGCCTTCGACCTTGCCGCCCAGTTGCTCGGCCATGGTCTGCATGCCGTAGCAGATGCCGAAGACCGGCACGCCCAGGTCGAAGACGGCCTGCGGGCAGCGTGGGCTGTCGGCGACGTGCACGGACTCGGGGCCGCCGGCGAGGATGACACCCTTCGGGGCGAATTCGCGGATCGCATCTTCGTCCATGTCGAACGGGTGCAGTTCGCAGTACACGCCGATCTCGCGCACGCGGCGGGCGATCAGTTGGGTGTACTGGGAACCGAAGTCGAGGATCAGGATGCGGTGAGCGTGAATATCGAGGGCCATGATTCAGTCTCGTCTTAAGTCAATCAGTAACAGTCGTGATTCAGAAACAACTCGGGGCTGAATGAACAGCCCCGGTTGCTTAGCGATTTTGAAGGCTCAACCTACGCGGTAGTTTGGCGCTTCCTTGGTGATCTGCACGTCGTGGACATGGGATTCGGCCATGCCGGCGCCGGTGATCCGCACGAACTCAGGCTTGGTGCGCATCTCTTCGATGTTGGCGCTGCCGGTGTAGCCCATCGAGGAGCGCAGGCCGCCCATCAGCTGGTGGATGATCGCGGTCAGGGTGCCCTTGTACGGCACGCGGCCTTCGATGCCTTCCGGAACCAGTTTCTCGGCGCCGGCCGAGGAGTCCTGGAAGTAGCGGTCGGAGGAACCCTGGGCCTGGGCCATCGCGCCCAGCGAACCCATGCCGCGGTAAGCCTTGTAGGAACGGCCCTGGAACAGTTCGATCTCGCCCGGCGCCTCTTCGGTGCCGGCGAACATCGAGCCCATCATCACGCAGGACGCGCCGGCCACGATGGCCTTGGACAGGTCGCCGGAGAAACGGATGCCGCCGTCGGCGATCAACGGAACGCCGGTGCCTTCAAGGGCGGCGGCCACGTTGGCGATGGCGCTGATCTGCGGAACGCCGACACCGGCGACGATGCGGGTGGTGCAGATCGAGCCAGGGCCGATGCCGACCTTGACCGCGTCGGCGCCGGCTTCGGCCAGGGCCTTGGCGGCGGCGCCGGTGGCGATGTTGCCGCCGATCACCTGCACTTCAGGGAAGTTTTCCTTGACCCAGCGAACGCGGTCGATCACGCCTTTGGAATGACCGTGGGCGGTGTCGACCACCACCACGTCAACGCCGGCGTTGACCAGGGCGGCGACACGCTCGCCGGTGTCCTTGCCGGTGCCGACCGCCGCGCCGACGCGCAGGCGACCCTGGTCGTCCTTGCTGGCCAGCGGGTAGGCCTTGGCCTTCTCGATGTCCTTGACGGTCATCATGCCCTTGAGGGCGAACTTGTCGTCGACGATCAGGACTTTTTCCAGGCGGTGCTTGTGCAGCAGCTCGCGGACTTCGTTCTTGTCGGCGCCTTCGCGGACGGTGACCAGACGCTCTTTGGGCGTCATCACTTCGCGCACGCTGACGTCCAGACGGTTCTCGAAGCGCACGTCGCGGGAGGTGACGATGCCGACCAGGTCGCCGTCGTGCAGCACCGGCACGCCGGAGATGTTGTGCTGGCGGGTCAGTTCGAACAGGTCACGCACGGTGGCGTCGGCCTCGATGGTGATCGGGTCCTTGACCACACCGGCCTCGAACTTCTTGACCTTGCGCACTTCGGCGGCCTGCTGCTCGATGGTCATGTTCTTGTGGATGATGCCAATGCCGCCTTCCTGAGCCATGGCGATGGCCAGACGGGCTTCAGTGACGGTGTCCATGGCGGCGGAAACCAGAGGAATGTTCAGCTCGATGCCACGGGTAAGGCGGGTCTTCAGGCTGACTTCGTTGGGAAGCACCTCGGAATAACCGGGCACTAGGAGAATGTCGTCGAAGGTCAGAGCTTCTTGGCTGATACGCAGCATCGCGGGGGCTCCCGGGCGGGAAAATGGAAGCGCGCCATTATACTCAGACACCCCGCCGGGCTCAATGCAAAACTCGCCTGACATCAATGTTGCTGATGTACGGAAAGCCCGGGGCCTAGAGCTCCACCTTGACCCAGCTCACCGGCTGATCCAGCCAGTCGGCGAATTCGTCGATGAAGCTCTGCTTGAACCCCGCCTCCAGCCAGTTGTTGAAGATGAAACCCAGGTTGGAGAACGCGCAGGGCTGCAGGAACAGAAAGCCGTTGATGTCGTCTTCGTGCCCGCACTCGGGGCAGGTGAAGTTGTCGGTGCGGTTGGGCATCCAGTCTTCCAGGCTTTCGAACAGCGCTTCGCCCACCTCCTGGCGGCACTCGGCGCAGCCGGCCTCTTCGAGGAAGCCCTTGGCCGGCGTATAGATGCAGCGCTTGACGATGATCTCCAGGCCGTTGACCGGCTCGCCGAACGGCAGCGCCTCCGGATGCAGCACCACCTCGCGGGCGCCTTCGGCGATCGCATGGCCCATGCGGTTGCCGGTGCGTGCGCAGGTGCTCAACTGTTCCTCGACGATGTTCTTGCGCACCAGCCAGCGCAAGATGGCCCGGGCGCGGGGCTCGTGCACCGGCAAGGTGGAGATTTTCGGGACGAGGATGCTTTGCGAGTTCATGGGCCCAGCCTGCTGCGGATACGGTTGATCATCCTGTAGGAGCGAGCCTGCTCGCGATGGCGTCGCACCAGTCAGCGATGTGTCGACTGAATGGGCGCTATCGCGAGCAGGCTCGCTCCCACAAGGAAGTGCGGCCGGCAGCTTAATCCCTGACGCGCTGCGGTCAAGTGCCCAGGTAACGCCCGATCAGCGCAACCCCGCTGGCCAGCACCAGCCAGGTCACCAGCCGCACGAACGCCTCGCGGGACAGGCGCGCGGTCAGCCGCCGCCCGGACCACAAGCCCAACGCCATGGCCGGCATCAGGCACAGCGCGAGCATCAGCAAAGGTAGCTCGGCATACACCCCGGCGACGGCGAACAGGCTCAAGCGCACCACCGTGCTGCAACTGATCAGCGCACTCTGCGTGGCCCGCGCGGCGTCCTTGGGCAACCGGCTGTTGAGGTAGATCGCATACAGAAACCCGCCGCTGCCGAACAGCGCGCCGAAAAGCCCGCCCACCGTGCCCATCGGCAGCGCCCAGCCGGCGGCCAGCCGCGTCGGCCGGGCCTTGATCCACAGGCTGTAGACCGCATACGCGCTGATGAACAGCCCCATCATCAGCAACAGCAGGTCGGACTTGAGGTTGAGCAGGAAAATCACCCCCAGCGTGCACCCCACCGCCATGCACGGCAACAGTCGCAGCAGTTCCGGTTTCGCCACCTCCCGCCGCGACGGCAACAGATTGCCGAACGCGGCGACGAAGTCGAGCAGCACCAGCAACGGCACGATCTTGGACAGCGGCATGAACAGAATCAGGATCGGCCCCGCCACCAGCGCCGTGCCGAAACCGGCGATGCCGAAGACCACATACGCCAGCGCCACCCCCGCGCCGATGGCGGCCCAGCCCCCCACACCCCACGACCATTCGCTCAACAACGCCGCCACACTCATCCGTCCGCCTCCTCATGTCAGTCCGGGATGACTTTAGCCAGCGGCGAGACTTGCGACTAATATCGCTTGAGCCACCCAGCCATCTCGAAAAGGCATACCTCGTGCTCTCCACCCGCCAACTGCGCTATTTCGTGGAAATCGCCGACTGCGGCAGCTTCAGCGCCGCCGCCGAACGCCTGTTCATCGCCCAATCGGCGCTGAGCCGGCAAATAAAGGACATGGAGCAGCGCCTGCACACCCCGCTGTTCGAACGCACCGCCCGCCAGCCCCGGCTCACGGCGGCGGGCGAAGCCTTCCTGCCCCGGGCCCGCAACCTGCTCGCCGAACTAGACAAGGCCAGCGCCCTGGCCACCGAGGTCGGCACCGGCCGGCGCGGCACGGTGCGCCTGAGCCATTCCAGCACCGTTGCGCTCAGCGGTGGGCTGCTCAACGACATCGGCGTGTTCCTCGGGCAACTGCCCGGCGTATCGCTGGACATCGGCAAGCTCTCCTCCGAAGCGCAGCTTGAGGAACTCGCCGAGGGCCGCCTCGATGTCGGCCTGCTGCGTTTGCCGGTGCTGCGCCAGCGCGAAGGCGTCCAGGTGCTGCCGCTGTTCACCGAACGCCTGCTGCTGGCGGCGCCGGACACCCATCGGCTGGTCAAGAGTGGTTCGGCCATCGACCTGGCGCAATTGAAGGACGAGCCGTTCATTTCGATCCCGCACCCGCAACGCGGCGGGCTCAGCTATTTATGTGCGGACCTGTGCATGCGCCACGGTTTTTTCCCGAAAGCGGCTCGGGTGATGTCGCGCAAGACCACGCAACTGCAGCTGATCCAGGCCGGGTTCGGCATCGCCCTGCTGCCGGAGTCGATGCAGGCCATCGCCCCGCCGGGCGTGCGCTTCCTGCCCTTAGCCGACCCCGGCTGCCGAAGCACCGTCGCCCTGGCCTGCCGACAGGATCCGCCGCCGCTGATCCGACGCTTCATCGAGACCTTCACCGCATCCTGCGGGAGCCAGTCTGCTGGCGATGGCGTCAAAGAGCGCAGCGCCTAGCCGGGCGAGACCATCGCCCCCACAAGGGAATTGGGCGCGGTCATGGAGAATCGCCACCGAATGCCTTTACACTGCGCCCCATGATTAAAGATCCCTTTGCAAGGCTCGGCCTTGACCGCGAAGTCCTGACCGTCACCCAGCTCAACGGCCGCGCCCGCGTGCTGCTCGAAGACGTGTTCAGCAACATCTGGGTCGAAGGCGAAATCTCCAACCTGGCCCGGCCGGCGTCCGGCCACGTGTATTTCACCCTCAAGGACAGCGGCGCCCAGGTGCGCTGCGCGCTGTTCCGCCAGAACGCGGCGCGGGTGCGCCAGGCGCTGAAGGACGGCCTGGCGGTCAAGGTGCGCGGCAAGGTCTCGCTGTTCGAGGGCCGCGGCGACTATCAGCTGATCCTCGATACCGTGGAGCCGGCGGGCGACGGCGCCCTGCGCCTGGCCTTCGACGCGCTGAAGGAAAAGCTCAGCGCCGAAGGCCTGTTCAGCGCCGAACGCAAAGTGCCGCTGCCGGCGCACCCGCAGCGCATCGGCATCATCAGTTCGCCGACCGGCGCGGTGATCCGCGACATCATCAGCGTGTTCCGCCGCCGCGCGCCTCAAGTGCAACTGACGCTGGTCCCCACCGCCGTGCAGGGCCGCGAGGCCACCGCGCAGATCGTCCGCGCCCTGAAGCTGGCGGACGCCCGGGGCTTCGACGCGTTGATCCTGGCCCGGGGCGGCGGTTCGCTGGAAGACCTCTGGTGCTTCAACGAAGAAGCCGTGGCACGCGCCGTGGATGCCTGCGTGACGCCGATCGTCAGCGCCGTCGGCCATGAGACCGACGTGTCGATCAGCGACTTCGTGGCCGACGTGCGCGCGCCCACGCCCTCCGCCGCCGCCGAACTGCTCGCCCCGGATTCCGGGCACCTGATCCGCCAGGTCGAAAGCCTGCACCGGCGCCTGGTGATGCGCATGCGCGACCGGCTGATGCGCGACCGCTTGCGCCTGGAAGGCATGACCCGCCGCCTGCGCCATCCCGGCGAACGCCTGCGCCAGCAGGCCCAACGCCTGGACGACCTGGACATGCGCCTGCGCCGGGCCTTCGAGCGCCATTTGAACACCCGCCGCGAACGCCTGCTGCGCCTGGAGACTCGCCTCGCCGGACAACACCCGGGACGCCAGCTGGCCCTGCTGCGCCAGCGCCTGGACAGCCTCGCCGAACGCCTGCCCCGGGCCATGCGCGAAGGCCTGAAGAGCCGGCGCCAGCAGTTGCATAGCCAGATGCAGACCCTGCACGTGGTCAGCCCGCTGGCCACGCTCGGCCGGGGCTACAGCATCCTGCTGGACGAGCGCGGCAACGCGATCCGCAGCGCCGCGCAGACGCAGAACGGCCAACGCCTCAAGGCCAGGCTCGGCGAAGGCGAACTGCACGTGCGCGTCGAGGACAATCACCTGACGCCTGTCACCCTTTCTTTACTGGACTGATCCATGCCGCGCTTCCTCGCTCCGCTGCTGTTGCTGTGCCTGACCTTCAACGCCCACGCCGACAGCTACATCACAAGGCTTTTGAACAAACCGGTGCCGGGCGGCGTGGCGGTGATCGACCTGGGCAGCGCCGCCCAGGCGCCCAAAGCCACGTACCAGGGAAAACCGGTGCTGGTGGTCAAGGAACAGAACAACTGGCTGGCCATCGTCGGCGTACCGCTGACGGTCAAGCCGGGCGTGCAGCAGGTCAACAGCGCCGGCCGCAGCCTGAACTTCACGGTGGGCAGCAAGAAATACCCGGAACAGCACATCACCCTGAAGAACACCCAGCAGGTCAACCCGAACCCGGCCAACCTCAAACGCATCGAGGGCGAACTGGCCGAACAGATCAAGGCCTACCGCAGCTTCAGCCCGAACACGCCGAGCAACCTGCTGCTGGACAAACCCGTCAACGGTCCGCTGTCGAGCAAGTTCGGCGTGCGCCGCTTCTTCAACGGCGAAGAGCGCAACCCCCATGCGGGCCTGGATTTCGCGGTGCCGGCCGGCACCCCGATCAAGACCCCGGCGGCGGGCAAGGTGATCCTGATCGGCAATTACTTCTTTAACGGCAACACGGTGTTCGTCGACCATGGCCAGGGCTTCATCAGCATGTTCTGCCACATGTCGAAGATCGACGTGACCAACGGCCAGCAACTGGCCCGCGGGGCCGTCGTGGGCAAGGTCGGCGCCACCGGCCGGGCGACCGGGCCGCACATGCACTGGAACGTCAGCCTGAACGATGCGCGGGTGGATCCGGCGATCTTCATCGGCGCGTTCCAGCCCTGAGCCGGCGCTCGCAGCGACCGCCCTCATCGCCAGCAGGCTGGCTCCCACGGGAAATCCGTGCCATGGCACAGTCCCTTGTGGGTGCCAGCCTGCTGGCGATGGCGATCTGAACATCAGCGCAACACCCCGGAAAAACCGGCACTTTTCATCCCCACAAGCCCGTATCCGCCAATTGCGCCGACCCAAAACAGTGCGCAATCATTCAGAAATTCAGCGCCACCCAGCACAATAAAATCTCGCGAATCCCCGTTTTCCGAGTATTCCTCTCAATTTTTTCCGACTGCTTGCCATCCTCCCCCCTCGCGGTTAGGGTTGAGGACATGAAAACCTCTCACACCCTTATTCAGCTTCGCCAGCACCGCAGCCTGTGCCTCGTCAGCGCACGACTGCCGGGCTGAATCGCTGCGCCTCGTCTCTGCTTCTCTCCGAACATTCGTTCCACCGGCAGGCCGCCTCTTTTCGGCCCAGACAATAAGGAATTTCCCGATGAGCATGCTCAAAGACCCGTCTTCGAAATACCGCGCATTTCCCGTGATCAACCTGCCGGACCGCACCTGGCCGTCGAAGACCATCGACGCCGCGCCGATCTGGTGCAGCTCCGACCTGCGTGACGGCAACCAGTCGCTGATCGAACCGATGGACTCGGCGAAAAAGCTGCGCTTCTGGAAAACCCTCGTGCAAGTGGGCGTGAAGGAAATCGAGGCCTCGTTCCCGGCCGCCTCGCAGACCGACTTCGACTTCGTGCGCACCCTGATCGAAGACGGCCACATCCCGGACGACACCACCATCCAGGTGCTCACCCAGGGCCGCGAAGACCTGATCGAGCGCACCTTCGAGTCCCTGCGCGGGGCGAAGAAAGCCATCGTTCACCTGTACAACGCCACCTCGCCGTCGTTCCGCCGCATCGTGTTCAACCAGGACAAGGACGGCATCAAGGCCATCGCGGTCAACGCCGCCAAGCTGTTCGTCAAGTACGCCGCGCAGCAGCCGGAAACCGAGTGGACGTTCGAGTACTCGCCGGAAACCTTCAGCGCCACCGAGCTTGAGTTCGCCAAGGAAGTCTGCGACGCGGTGATCGAGGTCTGGAACCCGACGCCTGAGCGCAAGATGATCCTCAACCTGCCGGCCACCGTCGAGTGCGCGACCCCGAACGTGTACGCCGACCAGATCGAGTGGTTCGGCCGTCACATCAACCGCCGTGACAGCGTGATCATCAGCCTGCACACCCACAATGACCGCGGCACCGGCGTGGCCGCCACCGAGCTGGGCCTGATGGCCGGCGCCGACCGCGTTGAAGGCTGCCTGTTCGGCAACGGCGAGCGCACCGGCAACGTCGACCTCGTCACCGTGGCCCTGAACATGTACACCCAGGGCGTCGACCCTGAGCTGGACTTCTCCGACATCGACGGCGTGCGCAAGGTCGTCGAGGAGTGCAACCAGATCCAGGTGCACCCGCGTCACCCGTACGTCGGCGACCTGGTGCACACCGCGTTCTCCGGCTCCCACCAGGACGCGATCCGCAAGGGCTTCGCCCAGCAGAAATCCGACGCCCTGTGGGAAGTGCCGTACCTGCCGATCGACCCGGCCGACATCGGCCGCAGCTACGAGGCGGTGATCCGCGTCAACAGCCAGTCGGGCAAGGGCGGCATCGCCTACCTGCTGGAGCAGGAATACGGCATCAGCCTGCCGCGCCGCATGCAGATCGAGTTCAGCCAGGTCGTGCAGCGCGAGACCGACCGCCTGGGCCTGGAGATGACCGCCCAGCAGATCCACGCGCTGCTCCACACCGAGTACCTGCAGGCCAACACCCCGTACGCGCTGGTCAGCCATCGCCTGCAGGAAGAGAACGGCCACAGCGCCGTCGAAGTGGAAGTGGCGAGCAAGGGCCAGGGCGAGACCAACCTGCACTGGCGCGGCAAGGGCAACGGCGCGCTCGAAGCGCTGGTGGCCGGCCTGCCGATTCCGGTGGAGATCATGGACTACAACGAACACGCCATCGGCGCGGGCACCAACGCCAAGGCAGCGGCCTACATCGAGCTGCGGGTGAACGGCGAACGTGCGGTGCACGGCGTGGGCATCGATGAAAACATCACCACCGCCAGCTTCAAGGCCCTGTTCAGCGCGCTGAACCGCTCCCTGAGCCAGCCGGAAGCGAAAGCCGCATAACCGGCCGCCGCCATGCAAAAGGCCCCAGGGTGTGAGCCCTGGGGCCTTTCTTTTTGCCGGATGGTTTTACGTTGGCCGCCTCACGTGAACTCGAACGTGTCCGCATCCAGGTTCGCCGGGAAGCGCTCACGGTAGGCGGACAGCGGCGCCGCCTCCAGCACGACCCGGAACACGCCGTCCGCCTCCCCCGCCGCCAGCAGGGTTTCGCCCTGGAAGTCCAGCACCTGGCTGTCGCCGGTGTAGGCGAAACCCTTGCCGTCGGTGCCGATGCGGTTGACCGCCGCTACGTAGCACAGGTTCTCGATGGCCCGCGCCGGCAGCAAACGGTTCCAGTGTTGCCGGCGGGCACCCGGCCAGTTGGCGGTGTACAGCAGCAGGTCGGTGTCCTGGGCGTCACGGCTCCACACCGGGAAACGCAGGTCGTAGCAAATCAGCGGGCGCACGCGCCAGCCCTTGAGCTCGAACTGCACCTGCCGCTCGCCCGGCGTGTAGTGGTTGTGCTCGCCGGCCATGCGGAACAGATGGCGCTTGTCGTAATGCAGCACCTCCCCGTCCGGCCGCGCCCACAGCAAGCGGTTGCGGTGGCTGCCGTCGGCGGCCTGGATGATCACGCTGCCGGTGACCACGGCCTCCAGCTTCGCCGCCTGGGCCCGCAGCCATTTGCTGGTCGGACCGTTCTCGGCTTCGGCCAGCGTCTCGGACGCCATGGAGAACCCGGTGGTGAACATCTCCGGCAGGATCACCAGGTCAGCCCCACGGGCCTGCTCCAGCAGCACCTCGAAATGCTCCAGGTTAGCCTGCCGGTCGTGCCAGGCCAGGCTGGTCTGGATCAACGCCACATCAAGATTCGGCAACGCACTCAGATCACGCATAGTTTTGCCGCTGCTTCGCGCAGCGTCTCCTCGCGTTTGGCGAAGCACAGGCGCACCAGGCGCTGGCCTTGCGGTGGATGCTGGCAGAACACCGACACCGGGATGCTGGCCACGCCATGCTCGCGGGTCATCCACATCGCCATCTCGACGTCGTTCAGGTCGGGACGGATCTGCGAGTAGTCGACCAGTTGGAAATAGGTGCCGGCCACCCGGGTGAACCGGAACCGCGAAGGCGCCAGCAGATCGCAGAACAGGTCGCGCTTGGCCTGGTAGAACGCCGGCAGTTCTTCGACGTGCTCAGGGTGCGCGGCCATGTAGTCGGCCAAGGCGTACTGCAAAGGCGTGACCCCGCAGAAGCTGACGTACTGGTGCACCTTGCGCAGCTCGGCGCTCAGGGCCGGCGGCGCCACGACGTAGCCGGTCTTCCAGCCGGTGACGTGATAGGTCTTGCCGAAGGAGCTGACCACGAACGCACGCTGATACAGCTCTTCGTGGGCCAGCACGCTGACATGGGCCACGCCGTCGTACACCAGGTGCTCGTAGACTTCGTCGCTGATCACATAGATGTCGCGGTCGCGGATCAGTTCGGCCAACCGGTCGAGCTCGGCGCGGCTGATCAGGGCTCCGCTGGGGTTGTGCGGGGTGTTGAGGATGATCATCCGCGTGCGCGGGCCGATGGCGGCGCTGAGCCGGTCGAAATCGATGGCGAAATCGTCCAGGGCGAGCTGCACGTGCACGCAACGGCCGCCGGCCAGCTCCACCGCCGGCTCGTAGCTGTCGTAGGCCGGGTCGAACACGATGACTTCATCGCCGCTGCGGATGACCGCCTGGATGGCGCAGAAGATCGCCTGGGTCGCGCCGGGGGTGACCGTCACTTCGTTGTCGGCATCCACGCTGGCGCCGTAGCTGCGGGCGATCTTCGCCGCGATCTGCTGGCGCAGCGCCGGCAGGCCGGTCATCGGCGAATACTGGTTATGGCCGCTGGCGATGTGCCGCCCGACGGCATCGCGCAGCGCCTCGGGGCCGTCGAAATCGGGAAAACCCTGGGACAGGTTGATCGCTCCGGTCTGCGCCGCGAGCTGAGACATCTGCGTGAAGATGGTGATGCCGACATTCGGCAGCTTGCTGGTGATCATCAAGGTTCCCTGCTCTGCACCCGGCTCTGACGTCGGCGCGGGAGTGCCCGAGGATAGCCCATCCGCCGCCCATGAAAAAGGGCGCCAAACGGCGCCCTTCCCGGAACTCCCCAAGGGGAGCCGCAAGCCTTGGATCAGCGCTTGTCGCGGCGCTTCTTCTCGGCTTTCTTGTGGTGCGACATCAAGCGACGCTTCTTGTTGACCTGGCGGTCGGTCAGCGTGTTCTTGTTGCCTTCGTACGGGTTCTCGCCGCCCTTGAACTCGATGCGGATCGGCGTACCGACCAGCTTCAGCACACGGCGGTAGGTGTTCTCCAGGTAGCGCACGTACGACTTCGGCACTTTCTCGATCTGGTTGCCGTGGATCACGATCAGCGGCGGGTTCGCACCGCCCAGGTGGGCATAGCGCAGCTTGATCCGGCGACCGTTGACCATTGGCGGCTGGTGCTCGCTGACCGCGTCTTCGAGGATCTGGGTCAGGCGGCTGGTCGGCCAGCGGGTGACCGCCGACTTGAACGAGTTCTGCACCGAACCGTAGAGGTTGCCCACGCCGGTGCCGTGCAGCGCCGAGATGAAGTGGATGTCGGCGAAGTCGACGAAGAACAGCCGGCGTTCCAGCTCGGTCTTCACGTAGTCACGCTCGCCCGGGGTCATGCCGTCCCACTTGTTGAGCGCGATCACCATCGCACGGCCCGCCTCGAGGGCGAAGCCCAGCAGGTTGAGGTCGTGGTCGACCACGCCTTCGCGGGCGTCCATCACGAAGATCACCACGTTGGCGTCCTTGATCGCCTGCAGGGTCTTCACCACGGAGAACTTCTCGACTTCCTCGTGGATCTTGCCGCGCTTGCGCACACCGGCAGTGTCGATCAGCGTGTACTTCTCTTCATTGCGCTCGAAGGGAATGTAGATGCTGTCGCGGGTGGTGCCGGGCTGGTCGTAGACGATCACGCGCTCTTCGCCGAGCATGCGGTTGACCAGGGTCGACTTGCCGACGTTCGGGCGACCGATGATGGCGATCTTGATGCCGTCCTTCTCGCTCGGGCCAGGAATGCGCTTGGCTTCCTCGCCTTCGGCGACCTCTTCGTCCTCTTCGCCTTCCTGCGGCTCGTCATCATCCTTGGGGAAGTCGCCCAGGGCGATCTCCAGCAGCTGGGTGATGCCGCGGCCGTGGGCACCGGCAATCGGGATGGCGTCGCCCATGCCCATCGGGGCGAATTCGGCGCGGGCCATTTCCGGGTCGATGTTGTCGACCTTGTTGGCGACCACGAAGGAACGCTTGTTACGCTTGCGCAGGTGCTCGGCGATCATCTGGTCGGCGGCGGTGAAGCCGGCCTTGGCGTCCACCAGGAACAGGACGACATCCGCTTCTTCGATGGCCAGCAGCGACTGCTCGGCCATCTTTTCGTCCATGCCGTACTCGTCACCGGAGATGCCGCCGGTGTCGATCAGAATGTAGGAGCGCCCTTGCCACTTGGCCTCACCGTACTGGCGATCACGGGTCAGACCGGACAGGTCGCCGACGATGGCGTCGCGGGTCCGGGTCAGGCGGTTGAACAAGGTGGACTTGCCGACGTTCGGTCGGCCCACCAGGGCGATTACGGGAACCATGCGGCTCTCCACTGCGTTATTTCAGAAAATACAAAAGCCGCTGCGTGGCAGCGGCTGGTGCTCGGGGCTGCTCTGCGGGGGACTGTCGGCGAAGAAACGCACCGCAAAAGCGGCACGCGTCATCGTTGACGCCCATCGCGGGCAAGCCCGCTCCCACAGGTGAAGCCGCTTGGGGAACTCCCCAAGCATAGTTGTTACTTGATGGTCAGGGCTTCCAGTTTGCCGCTGTTGCCATACACGTAGATCGTATCGCCCACCACCAGCGGACGTGCGCGCAGGCCGTCGCTGTCGATGCGCTCACGGCCGACGAAACGGCCGTCCACCTGGCTCAGCAGGTGCAGGTAACCTTCCAGGTCACCGACCGCCACGTAGCTGGAGAACACTTCCGGGGCCGACAGTTGACGGCGGGCCAGCGAGTCGTTGCTCCACAGCGCGGTGGTGGAACGCTCGTCGACGCCTTCGACGGTGCCCGAGGACAGGCTCACGTAGACGCTGCCGAAGCCTTGGGCAAGGCCCGCGTAGCTCGACGCGTCGCGCTGCCACAGCTGACGGCCGCTCTCCAGGTCCAGCGCTGCGACGCGGCCCTGGTAGCTGGCGACGTACAGGGTGCCGCCGGACAGCAGCAGGCCGCCGTCGATGTCGACCACACGCTCCAGTTCGGAACGGCCCTGCGGGATCGCGATGCGCTGCTCCCACACCGGCACGCCGTTGGAGATATCCACCGCGACCACCTTGCCGGTCGACAGGCCAGCCACCGCCAGGCGGTTGGTGACGATCGGCGCGCTGGTGCCGCGCAGGGTCAGCACGGCCGGGGTGCTGTCATACACCCAGCGCTGGTTGCCGGTGGACGCGTCCAGGCCGATCAGACGGTCGTCCTGGGTCTGCACCACCACCACGTCGCCGTTGTTGGCCGGCGGCGCGAGGACTTCGCTGTTGACCCGTGAACGCCACTTCTCTTCGCCGTTGATGGCGTCGAGCGCGACGACTTCACCACGCAGCGTGCCGATCAGCACCAGGCCGTAACCCACGCCCACGGCGCCGGACACCGGCAGCTCAAGGTCCTTTTTCCACTTCACGTCGCCGTTGCTGCGGTCCAGGCCCATCACGATGCCGGTCACGTCGGCGGCGTAGATGCTGTCGCCGTCGATCGCCGGCACCAGCATGTTGTAGGTTTCGCCCTGACCGTCACCGATCGAGCGGCTCCACTGCTTGTGCAGAACCACTTCCTCTTTGAAGTCGGTCAGTTCGGCCGGTGGCAGTTCCTTTTTGCTGTTGCTGCTGCAACCCGCGGCCAGAATGGCCAGAGCCAGCACTGCTGCATGCTTCCAACCGATCACGTCACGCATCCCCTTTGGCCAGGTCGTCCAGCTTGATTTGAAGGCCACCGACCGCTGCCTCGTCCGACAGCGCCGCCTTGGCCTTTTGATACGCCGCGTTCGCTTCGTCGGTACGGCCCAGCTGCACCAGCAGGTCGCCCTTGAGTTCTTCGCGGGTGGCGAGGAACGCCTTGTCGGCGTCGCCTTCGAGCAGCTTCAGGGCTTCGTCGGCCTTGTTCTGCGCACCCAGCACCTGCGCCATGCGCTGACGGGCGATTTCGCCCAGCGCCGGGTTGGCCGGCTTGTCGATGATGGCCTTGAGCTCGGTCGCCGCGTCGTCCAGCTTGCCGCTGTCGACGGCCACCTTGGCCACGAACAGGCTGCCGTACTGCGCATAGGCGCTGCCGCCGAATTCGCTGTTGAGCTTGCCGGCCAGATCCGTGACGCGGGCGGCGTCAGGCTTGCCGTCAGGGGTCAGCGTGGTTTCCAGCAATTGCTGATAGAGCACCGAAGCGCCTTGCGCCTGGTTGCTCTGGTACTTGTGAAAAGCCTGCCAGCCGAACACGATGACCAGCGCCAACAGGCCGCCGGTGACCAGAGGTTTGCCGTTGCGTGCCCACCAGTCCTTCAAATCCGCCAACTGTTCGTCTTCGGTACTCGACACCCCAATACTCCTTTGATCGCTAATTCGGCTGTTTGACAGCTTCAACCCTGCACGACGCAGGTGGCCAGGTGCGCAGCGAGCGCGTCCCAGCCGATGTTTTGTTGTTCGCCCTGGCCACGCAGGGGTTTGACGCCGACGGTGCGCTGGGCCATTTCGTCGTCGCCGAGGATCAGCGCGAACAGCGCGCCGCTCTTGTCGGCCTTCTTGAACTGGCTCTTGAAGCTGCCGGCGCCGGCGTTGACCTGCAGACGCAGGTTCGGCAGCGCGTCACGCACGCGCTCGGCCAGGGCCAGACCGGCCAGTTCGGCCTCTTCGCCGAAGGCGCAGAGGTAGACGTCCACCTGGCGGGAAATCTCTTCCGGGATCTGCTCCAGGGTTTCCAGCAGCAGCACCAGACGCTCGATGCCCATGGCGAAACCGACGCCTGCGGTCGGCTTGCCGCCCATCTGCTCGACCAGGCCGTCGTAACGGCCGCCCGCGCACACGGTGCCCTGGGCGCCCAGCTTGTCGGTGACCCACTCGAACACGGTCTTGCTGTAGTAGTCGAGACCGCGGACCAGCTTCGGATTGAGCACGTACGGAATGCCGACGGCATCCAGACGGGCCTTCAGGCCTTCGAAGTGCGCGCGGGACTCGTCGTCCAGGTAGTCCGCCATCTTCGGCGCACCGACCAGCACGGCCTGGGTGTCGGCGTTCTTGGTGTCGAGCACGCGCAGCGGGTTGGTCTTGAGGCGGCGCTGGCTGTCTTCGTCCAGTTTGTCGTGGTGCGCCGAGAGGTACTCGACCAGCGCATCGCGGTAACGGGCGCGGGACTCGCTGGTGCCCAGGCTGTTGAGCTCAAGCTTGACCGCATCGCGGATGCCCAGCTCGCCCCACAGGCGCCAGGTCAGCACGATCAGTTCGGCGTCGATGTCCGGGCCGTCGAGGTTGAACACTTCCAGGCCGATCTGGTGGAACTGGCGGTAACGGCCTTTCTGCGGACGCTCGTGACGGAACATCGGGCCGATGTACCACAGCTTCTGCACCTGGCCGCCCCCGGTGATGCCGTGCTCGAGCACAGCGCGCACGCAGGCGGCGGTGCCTTCCGGACGCAGGGTCAGGGAGTCGCCGTTACGGTCCTCGAAGGTGTACATCTCTTTTTCGACGATGTCGGTCACTTCGCCGATCGAGCGTTTGAACAGCTCGGTGAACTCGACGATCGGCATGCGGATCTGGCGGTAGCCGTAGTTGTCCAGCAGACGCGAAACGGTGCCTTCGAAATAGCGCCATACCGGGGTCTGCTCGGGCAGGATGTCGTTCATGCCACGGATGGCTTGCAGAGACTTGCTCACAAAGATTCCTTAATTCGTTCGATCAGCCGCGCGCGATGACCGCTGCGTCGGCTTCGACCTTCTCGGCCGCCTTCTCGCGGATCAGCTTTTCCAGTTCGTCCACCAGATTGTCGTTCGTCAGTTTCTGCGACGGCTTGCCGTCGATGTAAATCAGGTTGGGCGTGCCGCCGGTCAAGCCGATATGGGCTTCCTTGGCTTCGCCGGGGCCGTTGACCACGCAGCCGATCACCGCGACATCCAGCGGCACCAGCAGGTCTTCGAGGCGCCCTTCCAGCTCGTTCATGGTCTTGACCACGTCGAAGTTCTGCCGCGAGCAGCTCGGGCAGGCGATGAAGTTGATGCCTCGGGAACGCAAATGCAAGGACTTGAGGATGTCGTAACCGACTTTCACTTCCTCGACCGGGTCGGCCGCCAGCGAGATGCGGATGGTATCGCCGATCCCTTCGGCGAGCAGCATACCGAGGCCCACGGCGGATTTCACCGTGCCCGAGCGCAATCCACCGGCTTCGGTGATGCCCAGGTGCAGCGGCTGGACGATTTCCTTGGCCAGCAGGCGGTAGGCT
This sequence comes from Pseudomonas sp. R25(2017), assembly GCF_002112565.1. Taxonomy (NCBI): domain Bacteria; kingdom Pseudomonadati; phylum Pseudomonadota; class Gammaproteobacteria; order Pseudomonadales; family Pseudomonadaceae; genus Pseudomonas; species Pseudomonas sp. R25(2017). Next base: position 36,067 of record NZ_NEHZ01000026.1, on the reverse strand, counting down.
TCGACGGCCATGAACACGTCGGAGGCCTTCACGCTGACCTTGAAGTCCTGGAAGTTCAGGCGCTCGAGGTGCTCGACGTGGCGCAGGGCGGATTCGACCAGCGCGGCCGGGGTCGGCTCGCCGTACTTCTTCTGCAGGTCCTTTTCCAGGGAGCCGGCGTTGACGCCGATGCGGATCGGGATGCCGCGGTCGCGGGCCGCGTCGACCACCGCACGCACGCGGTCTTCGCGACCGATGTTGCCCGGGTTGATCCGCAGGCAATCGACGCCCAGCTCGGCCACTCGCAGCGCGATCTTGTAGTCGAAGTGGATGTCCGCCACCAGCGGCACCTTGACCAGTTGCTTGATCTTGCCGAACGCCTCGGCGGCGTCCATGTCCGGCACCGACACCCGCACGATGTCGACGCCGGCGGCTTCCAGACGGTTGATCTGGGCGACGGTGGCGGCGACGTCATTGGTGTCGCTGTTGGTCATGCTCTGCACAGCGATGGGCGCATCGCCGCCCACCGGCACGTTGCCGACCCAGATCTTGCGCGATTCGCGCCGTTTGATTGGAGATTCGCCGTGCATGACTTATTGACCCAACTTCAGGCGAGCGGTCTCGCCACTGGTGAACGGAGCCACATCGACCGCCTGGCCGTTGTAGCTGACCTGAGCGCCGCGGGCATAGCCCAGGCGCACCGCGAACGGAGGCTTGCCGGCGACCGACAGGCTGTCGCCCTTGCGCTTCAGCCCGCTGAACAGCACCTTGCCGCTGCCGTCGGTGACCTGTGTCCAGCAATCGGCGGTGAACTGCACCTGAACCTGGCCCTGGCCGGCCACCGGGGCTGCCGGGGCGGCTGGTGCCGCAACCGGCGCAGGCGCCTGGACGACCGGAGCCGCCGGGGCGACAACGGCTGGCGCAGGGGCGGCCGGAGCAACAGGGGCAGGCGCGGCGACGACAGGTGCCGGCGTGTGAACCGGGGCGGCAGGCGTTGCAGTCGGGGCAGACGCTGCCGGCGCAGTCTGCGCAGCGGCCGCTTCGGTACCGGTCGCTTCTGCGGCGGTTTCAGCGGCGGTTTCGCCCTGCGGCAGCGCCAGCGGGGCGGAAGCCTCGGCCTGGCCCTCTTCGACGGCCTGGTCTTCAGGCTCGTCGATCGGGTGGATCTGGGTGGTGCCGTCGGCGCCTTCGACTTCGACGTGCTCCGGCGCCAGGCCGATCAGATCCTTGGTGCGCAGCGAGGTCTGGTCTTGCCACCAGACGAAACCGCCGCCGATGACCGCGATCAGCAGCAACAGGCTGACGATGCGCAGGATGGTGTGGGAAACCCGCACCGGCTCCTCGATCCGCCCCAGGCTGTGCACGTTGCTGCCCTGGGAGTCGGTGCCGGTGGACTGGTCGAACTGCTGGACCAGGACAGCCTGATCCATGCCGAGCAATTTGGCGTAGGCGCGAATGTAGCCGCGAGCGAAGGTATGCCCCGGCAGCTTGTCGAACGCACCGGCCTCCAGGTTGCTCAGGGAAGTCACGGTGAGGTTGAGCTTGAGGGCCACTTCGGCCAGCGACCAGCCATTGCTTTCGCGGGCCTGGCGCAAGGTCTCACCGGGGTTAACGCGAGTCGCTGCTACAACTTCGGGATGCGCCGCTTTCATCATTGCTCCGACAGGTATTGCTGATATTCCGGCGTACCGGGATAGAGTCGTTTTAGTTGCAGGCCGTAACTGGCGGCCTTGTCGCGATCTTCAAACACTTTCGCCAGGCGCACGCCGAGCAGCAGGCTGCGTGCGTTCTGCTCGGACAACTGGCTGTAACGGTCGTAATAGTCTCGCGCGGGCACATAATGCCTGTCTTCGAAGGACAACTCAGCCATTTCCAGCAACGCGCGCGGCTGTTGACGGTTCAGGCGCAGCGCCTTTTCCAGCTGTTGCTGCGCCAGGTCGCGCTGGCCGAGCTTCGCCGCGGTCATGCCGAGGTTCTCGAAGACCCGGGAACGCTCAGGATACAGGGTATCGGCGGCTGCCTGTTCAAATCGCTCGTAGGCGTCCTTGTAACGCTGCTGCTCGTAGAGAAAACTGCCGTAGTTGTTGAGGATCCGGGCATCGGCGGGACGGGCGGACAGCGCCTTGCGAAAGTGCTCGTCGGCCAGCTGGGGCTCCAGCTCGGCCTGGAACACCAGCGCCAGGGCGGCATTGGCGTCGGCATCCGAACCGTCCAGCTCCAGGGCCTTCTTCAGCGGCACCTTGGCCCGCTCGGTCATACCCTGTTGCAAATAACCCAGCCCCAACTGCACGTAGGCAGCCCGCGCCTCGTCGCGGCCCTTGCTGGTCTTCATCGGGTTGTAGTCGCCCGACAGGACACAGCCAGCACAGAGGCTGGCCAACAGCAACAGCAGCGCGAAGCGCAGGGACATAGAGATCCTCTCTTAGTGAGTGTTCGCGGCGTTCTGCGCCAGATCGCCGTCGGCGCTCAATTCGCGCACCGCGATGTAGCGTTCGCTGCGACGGGTGCGATCCAGCACCTGTCCTACCAATTGACCGCAGGCGGCGTCGATGTCCTCACCACGGGTGGTGCGCACGGTGACGTTGAAGCCTGCGTGGTGAAGCTGATCCTGGAACCGGCGGATGGCGTTGTTGCTCGGCCGCTCGTACCCGGAATGCGGGAACGGGTTGAACGGGATCAGGTTGATCTTGCAGGGGATGTCCTTGAGCAGCTCGATCATCTCGACCGCATGCTCAAGCTTGTCGTTGACGTCCTTGAGCAAGGTGTACTCGATGGTCAGCACACGCTTCTCGCCGAGGGCGGACATGTAGCGCACACAGGAGTCGAGCAGCATCTTGAGCGGGTATTTCTTGTTGATCGGCACCAACTGGTTACGCAGAGCGTCGTTCGGTGCGTGCAGGGACAACGCCAGGGACACGTCGATGTGCTTGGCCAGCTCATCGATCATCGGCACCACACCCGACGTGGACAGGGTCACGCGGCGCTTGGAGATCCCGTAGCCCAGGTCATCCATCATCAGATGCATGGCGGCCACGACGTTGTCGAAGTTCAGCAGCGGTTCGCCCATGCCCATCATCACCACGTTGGTGATGGCGCGGTCGATGGTGGCCGGAACGCTGCCGAAGGATTTGTTCGCGATCCACACCTGGCCGATGACTTCGGCGGCGGTGAGGTTGCTGTTGAAGCCTTGCTTGCCGGTGGAGCAGAAACTGCAGTCCAGGGCACAGCCTGCCTGGGACGAAACGCAGAGGGTGCCGCGCTTGCCCTGGGGAATGTACACGGTCTCGACGCAGCTGCCGGACGCCACACGCACCACCCACTTGCGGGTGCCGTCGCTGGAGATGTCCTCGCTGACCACTTCGGGACCACGAATTTCGGCAACGGCCTTGAGCTTTTCGCGCAAGGCCTTGCCGACGTTCGTCATGGCGTCGAAATCATCCACGCCAAAGTGGTGAATCCATTTCATAACCTGACCGGCACGGAAACGCTTCTCCCCGATTGAGTCGAAGAATTTTTCCATTTCCGGCTGGGTCAGACCCAGCAGGTTGGTTTTAGCAGTCGATGTCGTCATGGATTCACCTTCACTCTTTAAGCCGATGCTTAGCGAGTGGTTACTTCGGTAGCTGCGAAGAAGTACGAGATTTCGCGAGCGGCAGCGGCTTCGGAGTCCGAACCGTGAACGGCGTTGGCGTCGATCGACTCGGCGAAGTCAGCGCGGATGGTGCCGGCAGCAGCTTCTTTAGGGTTGGTGGCGCCCATCAGCTCACGGTTGCGAGCGATGGCGTTTTCGCCTTCCAGAACCTGAACGACCACTGGACCGGAGATCATGAAAGCAACCAGGTCACCGAAGAAACCGCGCTCTTTGTGCTCAGCGTAGAAGCCTTCGGCTTCGGCTTTGGACAGTTGCTTCATTTTCGAGGCAACCACTTTCAGACCGGCCTTTTCGAAACGGGTAACGATTTCGCCGGCAGCGCCTTTTGCAACGGCGTCAGGCTTGATGATGGAGAAAGTACGTTGAACAGCCATGGTGTAACTCCAGAAACAGTAATTTGCGAAAAATTAAACCCGCGAATTATACGCGGGTTCTTGGGTATTGCCTAACCTGCGAGGACGATCAGTCTAACTCGTCGGCCCAGAGCGTCTGAACCGCTTCCAACACTTTCTCGCCCACACGGCCCGAGTTGTTGTCGAAATCCGGCAGCGCCATGATCCATTCTTTCAAGTCGACGAAATTGACAGAGTACGGATCGACGCCCGGATGGGCCTCGGCCAGCTCCTCTGCAATGCGTTGAACATCATTCCAGCCGTAGCTCATGACAGTCTTACCAGTCAGTGCGGCGCTTCGGCCGCATGGTTAAGCGAATATTTCGGGATTTCGACGGTCAGGTCGTCCTCGCCGACAATGGCCTGGCAGGCCAGGCGCGACTGCGCTTCCAGGCCCCAGGCCCGGTCGAGGAAGTCCTCTTCCAGCTCGTCGGCCTCTTCCAGCGAGTCGAATCCCTCGCGAATGATGCAGTGACAGGTGGTGCAGGCGCAAACGCCGCCGCAGGCGCTTTCCATCTCGATGTGGTGCTCGTGGGCCAGTTCGAGAATGGACGTGCCGGGCTCGGCCTCGACCACCATGCCGTCAGGGCAGAACTTCTCGTGTGGCAGAAAAATGACCTGCGGCATCAGTTATCCTCGATTTCATTCAGGTTGCGCCCCGCCAGCGCGGCTTTCACCGTCGAATCCAGGCGGCGGGCGGCAAAGGCGTCGGTCACTTGCGACAGACGCTTGGTCTGCTGCTCGATGGCGAAGCCATCGGTGCCTTTCATCAGTTCGGTCAGTTCCTGCACCTGCAGGTCGATGACCATGCGTTCTTCGGCGTCCAGCAGGCGCTCGCCGTCGGCGTCCAGGGCAGCCTGCACCGCCTCGACCAGACGCTGGGCGTCGACCTGCTGCTCGCGCAGGACACGGGCGACCTTGTCGTCGTTGGCGTGCTGGAACGAATCCTTGAGCATCTTGGCGATTTCGCCGTCGGTCAGGCCGTAGGACGGCTTGACCTGGATGCTGGCCTCGACGCCCGAGCCCAACTCACGGGCGGAGACGCTGAGCAGGCCATCGGCATCGACCTGGAAGGTCACGCGGATCTTCGCCGCGCCAGCCACCATCGCCGGGATCCCGCGCAGTTCGAAGCGCGCCAGGGAGCGGCAATCGCTGATCAGCTCGCGCTCGCCCTGCAGCACATGGATCGCCATGGCCGACTGGCCGTCCTTGTAGGTGGTGAAGTCCTGGGCGCGGGCGACCGGGATGGTGGTGTTGCGCGGAATCACCTTCTCCATCAGCCCGCCCATGGTTTCCAGCCCCAGGGACAGCGGAATCACGTCGAGCAGCAGCAGTTCGCCGCCGTCACGCTTGTTGCCGGCCAGGGTGTCGGCCTGGATCGCGGCCCCGATGGCCACCACTTGATCCGGGTCGATGGAGGTCAGCGGCTGACGGCCGAAGGCTTCGGCGACGGCTTCGCGCACACGCGGCACACGGGTCGAACCGCCGACCATGACCACGGCATGGACGTCTTCAAGCTCAATGCCCGAGTCACGCACCGCGCGGCGGCAGGCCTTGAGGCTGCGGGCGACCATCGGCTCGATCAATGCGTCGAACGCTTCGCGGGTCAGCTGCGCCTTCCAGTCGCCGTAGACGACCTCGACGGCAGCGGCGTCGGTCAACGCTTCCTTGGCCGCGCAGGCGGTCTGCAGCAGGTTGCGTTGCGCGCCCGGATCGAGATCGGCGGACAGGCCGGCGCCCTCGATGATCCAGCCGGCGACGGCGTGGTCGAAGTCATCGCCGCCCAGGGCGCTGTCGCCACCGGTGGCCAGCACTTCGAAGACTCCGCCGGTCAGGCGCAGAATCGAAATATCGAACGTACCGCCGCCCAGGTCGTAGATCGCGACCAGGCCTTCGGCGTGCTGATCCAGGCCATAGGCCACAGCGGCCGCGGTCGGCTCGTTGAGCAGGCGCAGCACGTTCAGGCCGGCGAGCTTCGCCGCATCCTTGGTGGCCTGGCGCTGAGCATCATCGAAATAGGCCGGCACCGTGATCACCGCGCCGACCAGCTCGCCGCCCAGCGTCGCTTCAGCGCGCTGACGCAGCACCTTCAGGATGTCGGCGGAGACTTCGACCGGGCTTTTCGGCCCCTGGACCGTGTCGATGAACGGCATGTGCGACTCGCCGCCGACGAAGCGGTACGGCAGTTGCTCGCCCAACTGCTTGACGTCGGACAGGCCGCGCCCCATCAGGCGCTTGACCGACAGCACGGTGTTCAGGGGATCGGAGGACGCGGCCAGCTTGGCCGACTCGCCGACTTCGACGCGGTCGGCGTGATAACGCACGGCGGACGGCAGGATCACCTGCCCTTGGGCGTCGGCCAGCGGCTCGGAAAGACCACTGCGCAACGCAGCGACCAGCGAATTGGTAGTGCCCAAGTCGATCCCCACAGCCAGACGGCGCTGGTGCGGTTGAGGACTTTGGCCGGGTTCGGCGATCTGCAGTAGGGCCATCGTGATCAGGACTTATCTGTATATCAGGCGTGCGACCGGAGCGGCACTGGGTTAATCGTCGAGGCGCTCTTCTAACTGGCGCACTTCGTAGGAGAGCTTGTCGAGGAACTGCATGCGCCGCATCAGGCGTTCGGCCTGCTCGCGTTGCGCCGCGTCGTTCCAGCAGGCTGCGAAGCTTTCGTTCAATCGGTCCTGGGCGGCCTTCAGCCGGCGCTTGAAGGCGGCGACACCGTCCAGGTCGGCGCTGTCCTGCAGATCCTCGAGCTCCTCGCGCAGCTCCATCTGCTGCAGCAGGAACTCCGGATCGTGCACCGTGACCTCCAGCGGCAGCTCACGCCCGCTCATGGTGAGCAGGTAACGCGCGCGTTGCGGGGGGCTCTTGAGGGTCTGGTACGCCTCGTTGAGCCGGGCGGACTGCTCAAGCGCCAACCGCTGCTCGCGCTCGGAGGCGTCAGCGAAGCGGTCAGGGTGAACCCCGCGCGCCAGCTCGCGGTAGCGCGTGGCCAGCTGCTCGAGATCCAGGCGGAAATCCGGTTGCAGGTCAAACAGGGCGAAATGACAAGGAATACCCACGAGCGGCCTCAGACGTTGAAGCTTTCGCCGCAGCCACACTCACCGCGCACGTTGGGGTTGTTGAACTTGAAGCCTTCGTTCAACCCTTCCTTGACGAAATCGAGTTCGGTGCCGTCCAGGTACGCCAGGCTCTTGGGATCGATGATCACCTTTTCGCCATGGCTTTCGAACACCTGGTCGTCTTCGCCCAGGGCATCGACGAATTCCAGCACATAGGCCAGCCCCGAGCAGCCCGTGGTACGGACGCCCAAGCGGATCCCTTCGCCCTTGCCGCGACCGTCCAGGGAACGGCGCACATGCTTGGCGGCGGCTTCTGTCATGCTGATGGCCATCGAGACTCCTTACATCTTGCGATGTGTGCTGTTAGAGCAAACCTTTCTTCTGCTTGTAGTCGCGCACGGCCGCCTTGATGGCGTCCTCGGCGAGCACGGAGCAGTGGATCTTCACCGGCGGCAGGGCCAGTTCTTCAGCCAGTTGGGTGTTCTTGATGGTTTCGGCTTCGTCCAGGGTCTTGCCCTTCATCCACTCGGTGGCCAGGGAGCTGGAAGCGATCGCCGAACCGCAGCCGTAGGTCTTGAACTTGGCGTCTTCGATCACGCCCTGCTCGTTGACCTTGATCTGCAGGCGCATCACGTCGCCGCACGCCGGGGCGCCGACCATGCCGGTGCCGACATCCGGGTCTTCGGCGTTCATCTTGCCGACGTTGCGCGGGTTTTCGTAGTGGTCGATGACCTTTTCGCTGTAAGCCATGATGCTTAATCCTCACTCATCAGAGAGTCGCTCTTTGGGCCCTGCCGCCTCTGGCCGCAGGGCTGGTTCGCGGCGACTTGAAATCAGTGTGCCGCCCACTCGATCTTCGAAATGTCGACACCGTCTTTGTACATGTCCCACAGCGGCGACAGGGCGCGCAGCTTGGTGACGGCCTCGCAGACCTTCTGCGCGGCGTAGTCGATCTCTTCTTCGGTGGTGAAGCGGCCGAAGGTGAAGCGGATCGAGCTGTGCGCCAGTTCGTCGTTGCGGCCCAGGGCGCGCAGCACGTACGAAGGCTCCAGCGACGCCGAGGTGCAGGCCGAACCGGACGATACCGCCAGGTCCTTGAGCGCCATGATCAGCGACTCGCCTTCGACATAGTTGAAGCTCAGGTTCAGGTTGTGCGGAACGCGGGCGGTCAGGCTGCCGTTGACGTACAGCTCTTCCAGGTGCTCGACCTGCTTGTAGAAGCGGTCGCTCAGGGCCTTGATCCGCACGTTCTCGGCGGCCATGTCTTCCTTGGCCACGCGGAAGGCTTCGCCCATGCCGACGATCTGGTGGGTCGCCAGGGTGCCGGAGCGCATGCCGCGCTCGTGACCGCCGCCGTGCATGGTCGCTTCGATGCGCACGCGCGGCTTGCGGCTGACGTACAGCGCGCCGATGCCTTTAGGGCCGTAGGTCTTGTGGGCGGAGAACGACATCATGTCGACTTTCAGCTTCTGCAGGTCGATCTCGACCTTGCCGGTGGACTGAGCGGCGTCGACGTGGAACAGGATGCCTTTGGAACGGGTCAGTTCGCCGATGGCAGCGATGTCGTTGATCGTGCCGATCTCGTTGTTCACGTGCATCACCGACACCAGGATGGTGTCTTCGCGCAGGGCGGCTTCGACCATTTCCGGGGTGACCAGACCGTCTTCACGAGGCTCGATGTAGGTCACTTCGAAACCTTCGCGCTCCAGTTGGCGCATGGTGTCGAGGACGGCCTTGTGTTCGATCTTGGTGGTGATCAGGTGCTTGCCCTTGGAGGCGTAGAAATGTGCCGCACCCTTGATTGCCAGGTTGTCGGACTCGGTGGCACCGGAGGTCCAGACGATTTCGCGCGGGTCGGCGTTGACCAGGTCGGCCACCTGACGACGGGCGTTCTCCACGGCTTCTTCGGCCTTCCAGCCGAACACGTGGGAGCGGGACGCCGGGTTACCGAAGTTCCCGTCGACCAGCAGGCATTCACTCATCTTTTGCGCAACGCGCGGATCGACCGGGGTGGTCGCAGAGTAATCAAGGTAAATCGGCAATTTCATGGACTATCTCCTAAATCAGGCTGGCTGGCGTACCGCTGGCTCTCTGGCTGTCATTCGACGGCGGACGCTTCAATCTTGTCCAGGCGCGGCGCCTTGCCATTGCAACGACGCTGATCCTGGCGCTGGGCCACTTCCTGCACCTCACGGCGAGTTACGAGGTCGGCCAAGCTGATACCGCTGAGAAATTCGTGGATCTGCAGGCTGAGGTCGCACCACAGGTGATGGGTCAGGCAGGTGTCGCCGGAATGGCAATCGCCCTGGCCCTGGCATTTGGTCGCATCGACCGATTCGTTGACCGCATCGATCACCTGAGCGACCTGGATGCCCTGCATGTCGCGGGACAGCTGGTAACCGCCGCCCGGACCACGGACGCTGGACACCAGGTTGCTGCGGCGCAGCTTGGCGAACAGCTGTTCGAGATAGGACAGGGAAATGCCTTGGCGCTCGGAGATATCGGCCAGGGACACGGGCCCGTGCTGCGCGTGCAACGCCAGGTCAAGCATGGCGGTCACGGCGTATCGGCCTTTTGTAGTCAGTCGCATGGACAATTACCACGGAGTTCGGAATGGGCGGGAGTATGCAATTCCCGAGCATTTAAGTCAACTATAAGACCTAGTGCTTTAGTCGGGTTTACCCGCAAAGAGCGCGCGCATGATAGCAGGGTCTGCGGCTTAATGGCACACCGGCCAGCGCTGCGCCGTTGCCTGATCACGACACCCGAAGGCCGGCGCCGCTCGCGCCGCCCCTCGGGCAGGCCTCATCCCGCCGTGGTGTCTTCCTTGCCCTTGACGCAGGCGAAGTCTTCTTCGCGCAGCTCAGGCAGATCTTTCGCACAGTAATTGCTGCCCAGATCCTTCAGTGCGCCGCACATGCCCTCCAGCCGCCCGTCCACCGCCTGCAGGTGATCGAGCAACTGACCGATGGCCCGGGCCACCGGATCCGGCATGTCGCCGCTGACGCCATAGGCATCGAAGCCGATTTTCTCGGCCATCGCCTTACGCTTGGCGTCCAGCTCGTCATCGGACTTGACGATGATCCGCCCCGGGATGCCCACCACGGTCGCGCCCGGCGGCACTTCCTTGGTGACCACCGCATTGGAGCCGACCTTGGCGCCGGCACCCACGGTGAACGGTCCGAGCACTTTCGCGCCGGCCCCGACCACCACGCCGTCGCCCAGCGTCGGGTGACGCTTGCCCTTGTTCCAGCTGGTGCCGCCGAGGGTCACGCCCTGGTACAGAGTCACGTCGTCGCCGATCTCGGCCGTTTCACCGATCACGATGCCCATGCCGTGGTCGATGAAGAAGCGGCGACCGACCTTCGCCCCCGGATGGATCTCGATCCCGGTCAGCCAGCGGCCGAAGTTCGACACCAGTCGCGCCAGCCATTTCAGCTCCGCGCGCCACAGCATCGCCGACAGCCGATGGATCCAGATCGCGTGCATGCCGGGGTAGCAGGTCAGAACCTCAAAAGCGTTACGCGCCGCCGGGTCTCGGTGGAATACGCTCTGGATATCTTCACGCAAACGTTCGAACATCATCATTCCTTCCGTTTAAGGAGCTCGCCACGGGCCGCTTTCTGGGTTTCCGTGAGGATGCCACGCAAAATATTCATTTCCGCCCGGCTGACCGAGCTGCGTCCGTACAACCGGCGCAGGCGCGCCATCAAGTGCCGCGGCTTCTCAGGATCGAGGAACTCGATGGCCACCAGGGTCTGTTCCAGGTGCTCATAGAACCGCTCCAGCTCATCCATGGTCGCCAGCTCATTGCTTTTGACGGAGGCCACCTCTTCCTTCTCGAACTTGCTCGGCTGGCCCTGCGCCGCCAGCCACGCCATACGCACTTCATAGCTCAACACCTGTACCGCCGCCCCGAGGTTCAGCGAGCTGAACTCCGGATCGGAGGGGATGTGCACGTGGTAGTGACATCGCTGCAGCTCTTCGTTGGTCAGGCCGGAGTCCTCGCGCCCGAACACCAAGGCGATTTCCGCGCCCTGCCCGGCTTCCTCGACCACTTTTGCGCCGCATTCGCGAGGATCGAGCAACGGCCACGGGATCCGCCGGTCACGGGCGCTGGTGCCCAGCACCAGGTTGCAGCCGACCAGCGCGTCTTCCAAGGTGGCGACGACTTGCGCGTTTTCAAGGATGTCGCCGGCGCCCGAGGCGCGGGCGTCGGCTTCGTGGTGCGGAAACACCCGGGGCTCCACCAGCACCAGCCGCGAAAGCCCCATGTTCTTCATGGCGCGCGCGGTCCCGCCGATGTTGCCCGGATGGCTGGTGTTGACCAGGACGACACGAATGTTTTGCAGCACGGCGCAGGCTCTCGGACTCGGGAAAGGGGTGCAAATCTTACAGAACAGCCTACCGTTAAGCCATGAATGCGAACAGCGACCTTCACCTGAAGAAAACTTCTGATAGAATGCGCGGCTTTCTTTAACAACCTTAGGTGACACATCCATGCAGCCCATGCTGAATATCGCGCTGCGCGCCGCCCGCAGCGCCAGTGAACTGATCTTCCGCTCCATCGAGCGCCTGGATACCATCAAGGTCGACGAAAAAGACGCCAAGGACTACGTGTCCGAGGTGGACCGCGCCGCCGAACAGAAAATCATCGACGCCCTGCGCAAGGCCTACCCGAATCATTCGATCATGGGTGAAGAGACCGGCATGCACGCTGGCTCCGGCATCGAAGGCGAAGAGTACCTGTGGATCATCGATCCGCTGGACGGCACCACCAACTTCCTGCGCGGCATCCCTCACTTCGCGGTCAGCATCGCCTGCAAATACCGTGGCCGCCTGGAACACGCCGTTGTCCTGGATCCGGTCCGTCAGGAAGAGTTCACCGCCAGCCGTGGCCGTGGCGCCCAACTGAACGGCCGTCGCCTGCGCGTCAGCGGCCGCACCAGCCTGGACGGCGCCCTGCTGGGCACCGGTTTCCCGTTCCGTGACGACCAGATGGACAACCTGGACAACTACCTGGGCATGTTCCGCGCCCTGGTGGGCCAGACCGCCGGCATCCGTCGCGCAGGTTCGGCGAGCCTGGATCTGGCCTACGTGGCCGCCGGCCGTTTCGACGCGTTCTGGGAATCGGGCCTGTCCGAGTGGGACATGGCAGCCGGCGCCCTGCTGATTCAGGAAGCGGGCGGCCTGGTGAGCGACTTCACCGGCGGTCACGACTTCCTGGAGAAAGGCCACGTCGTCGCCGGCAACACCAAATGCTTCAAGGCCGTGCTGACCGCCATCCAGCCGCACCTGCCGGCCTCGATGAAGCGTTAAGCGCTGCGCAATACGAAAAAAGCACCCTTCGGGGTGCTTTTTTTATGCCTGTGATTGGCACGCTTTCGGCAGCCACCACAGTCCATGTGGGAGCCAGCCTGCTGGCGATGGAGTCAGCCAAGCCCCCAAGTCGTACGCCGAACGACAGGCACAAAAAAGCACCCCGCAGGGTGCTTTTTTGTGTTTGATCACTGCCCGGGTTGGGCCTGGGACAGGATCAGCTTGCCTTCCTTGTCCACCGGAATCTGGTTGCCCGGATCCCGGTCCATCCGCACTTTGCCTTCCTTGCCGTCCAGCGAGTAACGAACGTCGTAGCCGACGACCTTGTCGCTGATGTCATTCACGGTGTTGCAGCGTGTCTGCGTCGTGGTGTAGGTGTCACGCTCCTGCATGCCCTCCTGCACCTTGTTGCCGGCGTAACCGCCGCCGACCGCACCGGCCACCGTGGCGATCTTCTTGCCCGTGCCGCCGCCGATCTGGTTGCCCAAAAGGCCACCGGCCAGCGCACCGACCACCGTACCGGCGATCTGGTGCTGATCCTTCACCGGCGCCTGACGGGTCACGGTGACGTCCTTGCACACTTCACGTGGAGTCTTGATCTGCGTCTTGACCGGCTCGACAGCCAGCACTTGCGCGTACTCAGGGCCGCTTTTCACCAGGCTGTAGGTAGCAACAGCACCCCCGGCGGTCACACCGACAGCACCCAATACCGCACCAACCAGCAACGACTTGTTCACATGAACCTCCTGACCATCACATGCGGGGCGTGCCCGCGCTTCTCCCAGCCTTGGAGCATGAAAAAAGGCGCGAGTTCAACTCGCGCCTTTTTCGGGTGACACCGTCAGGAGAAGCCGGCCTCAAGGACGGTCGTCGATTTCCTTGTCGGTGTTGGCCGGAGGGATCAGGTCTTCGCTGGTCAGGTTCAGCCAGATCAGCACCACGTTGGCGATGTAGATCGACGAGTATGTACCCGCCAGAACACCGATGAACAGGGCGATGGAGAAGCCGAACAGGTTGTCGCCGCCGAAGAACAGCAGCGCCGCGATCGCCAGCAACGTCGAGATCGAGGTCGCCATGGTGCGCAGCAGGGTCTGGGTGGTCGAGATGTTGATGTTCTCGATCAAGTTGGCCTTGCGCAGCACACGGAAGTTCTCGCGGACCCGGTCGAACACCACGATGGTGTCGTTGAGCGAGTAGCCGATGATCGCCAGCACCGCCGCCAGCACCGTCAGGTCGAAGGTGATCTGGAAGAACGACAGGATGCCGATGGTCACGATCACGTCGTGGATCAGCGAAACGATGGCGCCCACCGCGAATTTCCACTGAAAGCGGAAAGCCAGGTAGAGCAGGATGCCGCCCAACGCCAGCAGCATGCCCAGGCCGCCCTGGTCACGCAGCTCCTCGCCCACCTGCGGGCCCACGAACTCGACGCGCTTGACGGTCGCCGGGTTCTCGCCGCCGACCTTCTGCAGCGCCTCGGCCACCTGATGGCCCAACTGCGGGTCTTCACCCGGCATGCGCACCAGCAGGTCGGTGGTCGCGCCGAAGTTCTGCACGACGGCCTCGTGGTAACCGGCCGTCGTCAGTTGCTCGCGCACCTTGGTGACGTCGGCCGGACGCTCGTAGGTCAGCTCGATGAGCGTACCGCCGGTGAAGTCCAGACCCCAGTTCATGCCCTTGTGGAACACGCTGAACAAGGCCAGGGCCGTCAGGAACAATGTGACGCCGAACGCGAAGTTGCGAACGCCCATGAAGTTGATAGTACGTAACATGGCAGCCCCTTAAATCCACAACTTCTTGAAGTCACGACCGCCGAAGATCAGGTTGACCATCGCGCGGGTCACCATGATGGCCGTGAACATCGAGGTAAAGATCCCGAGGGACATGGTCACCGCGAAGCCCTTCACCGGGCCGGTGCCCATGGCGAAGAGGATGCCGCCGACCAGCAGGGTGGTCAGGTTGGCGTCGAGGATCGCGGTGAACGCCCGGCCGAAGCCTTCGTTGATGGCGCGCTGCACGGTCATGCCGGCGGCGATCTCTTCGCGGATCCGCGAGAAGATCAGCACGTTCGCGTCGACCGCCATGCCCATGGTCAACACGATGCCGGCGATGCCCGGCAGGGTCAGCGTCGCGCCCAGCAGCGACATCAGCGCCAGCAGCATCACCATGTTCACGGCCAGCGCGACCGTGGCGATCAGACCGAAGAAGCGGTAGATGGCGATGATGAACAGCGAGACGAACAGCATGCCCCACAGCGAAGCGTCGATGCCTTTGGTGATGTTGTCCGCACCCAGGCTCGGGCCGATGGTGCGTTCTTCGGCAAAGTACATCGGCGCCGCCAGGCCGCCGGCGCGCAGCAGCAGCGCCAGTTCGGAGGACTCGCCCTGGCCGTTCAGGCCGGTGATGCGGAACTGCGCACCCAGCGGCGACTGGATGGTCGCCAGGCTGATGATCTTCTTCTCTTCCTTGAACGACTGCACCGCCACGTCTTTCTCGACGCCGTCGACCACCTGCTTGGTGTAGGTGGTGACCGGACGCTGCTCGATGAAGATCACCGCCATGCTGCGACCGACGTTGCTGCGGGTCGCACGGCTCATCAGCTCGCCGCCGTGACCGTCCAGGCGGATGTTCACTTCAGGGGTGCCGTGCTCGCCGAAACCGGCCTTGGCGTCGGTCACCTGGTCACCGGTGATGATCAGGCTGCGCTCGATCTGCGCCGGAGGACGCTTGCCCTCGCGGAACTCGAAGGTCTCGGAGGTGGCCTTGGAGGCACCCGGCTCGGCGGCCAGGCGGAACTCAAGGTTGGCCGTCTTGCCCAGGATCCGCTTGGCTTCGGCGGTGTCCTGCACGCCCGGCAGCTCAACCACGATACGGTTGGCGCCCTGGCGCTGGACGATCGGTTCGGCGACACCCAGCTCGTTGACGCGGTTACGCACCGTGGTCAGGTTCTGCTTGATGGAGTATTCGCGGATTTCCACCAGCTTGGCCGGGGTCATCGCCAGACGCAGCACCGGCTGGCCGTTGAGGTCGGCCGGAACAATGTCGAAATCGTTGAAGCTCTTGCGGATCAGCGCACGGGCCTGTTCGCGGGACGCATCGTCGCTGAAGCCCAGCTGGATGGCGCCACCCAGTTGCGGCAGGCTGCGGTAGCGCAGCTTCTCTTTGCGCAGCAGGCTCTTGACTTCGCCTTCGTAGATTTTCAGGCGAGCGTCGATGGCCTTGTCCATGTCCACTTCCAGCAGGAAGTGCACACCGCCGGACAGGTCGAGACCCAGCTTCATCGGGTGCGCGGCCAGGTTGCGCAGCCACTGCGGCGTGGTCTGGGCCAGGTTCAGCGCGACGACGTAGTCGTCACCCAATGCCTTGCGCACCACGTCCTTGGCCGGCAGCTGGTCTTCAGCCTTGGTCAGGCGGATCAGGCCGCCCTTGCCGTTGGCAGACAGGCTCGCGGCCTTGACGGCGATCCCGGATTCCTTGAGCGCAGTACCCGCACGGTCCAGGTCGGCCTGGTTGACCTGCAGGGCCGTGCTGGCGCCGCTGATCTGGATGGCCGGGTCATCGGGGTACAGATTGGGAGCGGAATAAATCAGACCGATCGCCAGCACCGCCAGGATCAGAATGTATTTCCACAGAGGATATTTGTTCAGCATCACGCCGCCCGCTATGACGCGGGGCGCCTTGCGCGCCCCGTCGATTGAGTGGAAGTTGAAACTTTAGATCGCCTTGAGCGTGCCTTTTGGCAGCGTGGCGGCGATCGCGCCCTTCTGGAACTTCATTTCCACGGTGTCGGACACTTCCAGCACCACGAAGTCATCGGCCACTTTGGTGATCTTGCCGGCGATGCCGCCGGTGGTGACCACTTCGTCGCCCTTCTGCAGGCTGCTCAGCAGGTTTTTCTGCTCTTTGGCGCGTTTGGCCTGCGGACGCCAGATCATCAGGTAGAAGATGACCAGGAAACCGACCAGGAAAATCCACTCGAAGCCGCCGCCGACAGGCGCCGCAGCCGGTGCAGCCGCGTCGGCCATGGCGTTAGAGATAAAAAAGCTCATTTAGCACTCCAGTTGCAAAAATGTTGAATCTTGGGGTCAGGAAACTCAGTCCAAAGGCGGTACGGGAAGCCCGCGCTTGGCATAGAAGGCCTCGACGAAGGCGGCCAATGTACCCTGTTGAATAGCCTCGCGCAAACCAGCCATCAGCACCTGATAATGGCGCAAATTGTGGATGGTATTGAGCATGCTGCCGAGCATTTCGCCGCATTTGTCCAAGTGGTGCAGATAAGCGCGGGAGAAGTTCCGGCAGGTGTAGCAATCGCAGGTCGGATCCAGCGGCGAATCATCATGGCGATGGAACGCGTTACGGATCTTCAGCACACCGGTGTCGATGAACAGATGCCCGTTGCGGGCATTGCGGGTCGGCATCACGCAATCGAACATGTCCACCCCGCGGCGCACACCCTCAACCAGATCTTCCGGTTTGCCAACGCCCATAAGGTAACGAGGTTTGTCAGCAGGCATCTGGCCAGGCAGGTAGTCCAGCACCTTGATCATTTCGTGCTTGGGCTCGCCCACCGACAGGCCGCCGATGGCCAGGCCGTCGAAGCCGATCTTGTCCAGGCCTTCGAGCGAGCGCATGCGCAGATCCTGGTGCATGCCGCCCTGGACGATGCCGAACAGCGCCGCCGTGTTGTCGCCGTGGGCGTTCTTCGAACGCTGGGCCCAGCGCAGGGACAGCTCCATGGACACCCGCGCGACGTCTTCGTCGGCCGGGTACGGGGTGCATTCGTCGAAGATCATCACGATGTCGGAGCCCAGGTCGCGCTGGACCTGCATCGATTCTTCCGGCCCCATGAACACTTTGGCGCCGTCGACCGGAGAGGCGAAGGTCACGCCCTCCTCCTTGATCTTGCGCATGGCGCCGAGGCTGAACACCTGGAAGCCGCCGGAGTCGGTCAGGATCGGGCCTTTCCACTGCATGAAGTCATGCAGGTCGCCGTGCTTCTTGATCACTTCCATGCCCGGACGCAGCCACAGGTGGAAGGTGTTGCCCAGGATGATCTCTGCGCCGATCGCCTCGATGTCCCGCGGCAACATGCCCTTGACGGTGCCGTAGGTGCCCACCGGCATGAACGCCGGGGTCTCGACGGTGCCGCGCGGGAAGGTCAGGCGGCCACGGCGGGCCTTGCCGTCGGTGGCGAGCAACTCGAACGACATGCGACAGGTGCGACTCATACTGTTTCCTCTGGGCCGCGTGGAGCGGGGTTGCGGGTGATGAACATCGCATCACCGTAGCTGAAAAAGCGGTAACCGTTGTCGACCGCAGCCTTGTAGGCCGCCATGGTCTCCGGATAACCGGCGAACGCCGAAACCAGCATCAACAGCGTGGATTCGGGCAAATGGAAGTTGGTGACCAAGGCGTCGACCACATGGAACGGCCGGCCCGGGTAGATGAAGATGTCGGTGTCGCCGCTGAACGGCTTGAGCACGCCGTCGCGGGCGGCGCTCTCCAGCGAACGCACGCTGGTGGTGCCCACCGCGATCACCCGCCCACCCCGCGCACGGCAGGCGGCGACGGCATCGACCACGTCCTGGCCGACTTCCAGCCATTCGCTGTGCATGTGATGGTCTTCGATCTTCTCGACCCGCACCGGCTGGAACGTGCCCGCGCCGACGTGCAGCGTGACGAACGCGGTCTCGACGCCCTTGGCGGCGATCGCCTCCATCAGGGTCTGGTCGAAATGCAGGCCGGCGGTCGGTGCCGCCACCGCGCCGAGGCGCTCGGCGTACACGGTCTGGTAACGCTCGCGGTCGGCGCCTTCGTCAGGACGGTCAATATAAGGAGGCAACGGCATGTGCCCGACGCGGTCGAGCAGCGGCAGCACCTCTTCGGCGAACCCCAGCTCGAACAGCGCGTCGTGACGGGCCAGCATCTCGGCCTCGCCGCCGCCATCGATGAGGATCTTCGAACCCGGCTTGGGCGACTTGCTGGAGCGCACATGGGCCAGCACGCGGTGCGTGTCGAGCACCCGTTCGATGAGGATCTCCAGCTTGCCGCCGGACGCCTTCTGCCCGAACAACCGCGCCGGAATCACCCGGGTATTGTTGAACACCATCAGATCGCCAGGGCGCAAATGCTCAAGCAAATCAGTGAATTGACGGTGTGCCAGGGCACCGCTGACCCCGTCCAGGGTCAACAGCCGGCTACCGCGTCGCTCGGCCAACGGATGGCGGGCGATCAGCGAATCAGGAAGCTCGAAGGTAAAGTCAGCAACACGCATGATGGGGTTCGTCTGGCAGGGCCGGAAAGTCTAGCGGAAATATCAAAAATTGACCATGAAACGTGATTGACCAACGGTAGACGCCTCTCTATACTTCGCCGCCATTAAGCCCTGATGGCGGAATTGGTAGACGCGGCGGATTCAAAATCCGTTTTCGAAAGGAGTGGGAGTTCGAGTCTCCCTCGGGGCACCACATAGCAGTATCTGAGAGTCTCTACTAGCCTCTCAGACCCAGAGAAACCGGCCACTTAGCCGGTTTTTTTGTGCCTCTCTGCCTACCCCTGTCTCCCCTTATCCGTTGTATCCCTGTATCCCTACTTGTATCCTGAGAAAAATACCGAACTTTGGGATACAAGGATGAAGCGCGCAGACATCAAGCGCCGCCCTCTCGCTGACACGACGCTTGCGGGACTGGAGCCGGAATCAAAGGAATACCGGGAACTGGACGGAAATGGTCTCTACTTCAGGGTTAAGCCTGATGGTGGTAAATCCTGGCAGCTTCGCTACAAACGTCCGGCGGGCAATTGGGCTTGGATGGGGCTCGGGGGTTACCCTGAAGTAAGTGGTGCGTTGGCACGAGACAAAGCTGCGGAACTGCGCAAGGTAGTTAGCAGCGGGGCCGATCCTCTCGAACAGAAACGCTCTGCCAAAGCTGCCATTGATGCTGCAAGGACTCGGACCTTCCGAGCTGCTGCTGAAGCTTGGCTCAAGGCCAAAGAAGAAAAGGGCCTCGCCCCGTCCACACTTAACAAAATCCGCACCTACCTCGACAAAGACATACTCCCGGCGCTGGGAGATAAGCCCCTTGACGAAATCACTCGTACTGACTGTGCGGAGCTCCAAGCATCTCTTGAAGCCCGGGACGCACACAATGTGGCGGAAAAGTGCCGCACGTGGATCAATCAGATATTCGGGCGAGCCATCGGTCTAGGCCTAACGGAAAACGATCCAGGTAGCCGCCTGCGAGACATTGCAGCTCAAGCCCCGAAAGCTCAGCAGCATCCGCATTTGCTGGAGCCTGAGTTGGCAGAGTTCCTCCAAGCACTCAGAAACACCCCCAGCAGGCTGACGGCCCGAACTGCGGCATGGCTCTGCATCTGGACCGCATCTAGACCTGGCATGGTTCGGTTAGCTGAGTGGAAAGAGTTCGACCTTGATAGAGCAACTTGGACGACGCCTGCCGCCAAGATGAAGATGCGCAGGGACTTTGTGTGTCCACTCCCTAAGCAAGCGCTCTCCGCCCTCAGAGAGCTTCACTGCCTCACAGGTCGTAGTCGCTGGCTGTTCCCCGGGGTGGGCACTAAAAATCCGACGATTAGCGAAAACACAATCAACAAAGTCTTCGCGACTGTTGGCTACAAAGGTCGCTTGGTTGGTCATGGTACTCGTCATACGGCCAGCACTTTGCTCAGGGAACACGGCTGGCCGAAAGAGCATGTCGAAGCGCAGCTCGCTCACAAAGAAGAGGGAATTTCCGGGGTATATAACAAGGCTCAATACTTTGAGCACAGGGTGAAGATGATGCAGTGGTACGCAGATCACCTTGATGCGTTGGCAAGCGTGCAGATGATCAAGGGACAATTGGGTAAAGCGGTATGAACGCACCTACACATACCCCGTTCAAAATCCATGTTACGAGTGTTACGCGTGTAACGGCGCGCACCAACGGCCCGAATTCATTGACTTTCACACCTGTTACACTGCTGCATGTCCTTTCGTACACTCGATGTATCGCACGCAATTTGTGTAACGCCAGAACAAGCCCCTCGCCTGCTGCGGGCCGACACTCATCACTCTTGGCGATAACGCAAATCCCGCTGGCTACGCCTTCGCCTCGCAGGGCATGGGATAGAATTCTACGCGCTGCCAGGGACGCATGACGATGAATGATAAGTACCCTGCCACCCATTCAGCGTTTACAGCCAGCCTTATCAATCATCTCTCAGCGCAACCGCTCTACGATCTTTGCCGTAAACAGCTCGCGAATGTGTGTTATTTGATCGATCAGTGCTGCAAACGTATTCAAGCCGATGGCATCGATGTCGATCTCAGCAGCATGTGCATCAAGACAACGATGCACGAAGAGCTCATTTTCCAATATGCCTCAACTGACAATAGAGCGCGTCTTGCTCATTGGGTTCGCCAATACAGCGCCTGCTACTCAGCCACTGATCGCGAGGCGCACGCTGCCTACATCATGGCCTGTGCCGTCAAAGCGCTTGAAGCTCTTAGCAACTGGATGCGTGCCGCTGATGATGCTGTTTGGCGGCATATCAAGGAAATACCAACCGACTGGCCATGGGATCTCTACTGCCGGTTTGTTGAGTCACAGATCGATATGAATGAAAGAACTACGGCGCTTGACGAATATGTCTTCAGATTAGAGCCGATCGTGTCCCTGCCCTGTTTGATCGATGACGAACTAACGACTCTCGCTAACCGAGCGATAAGGTCAGCCATCCGCAGCAAAGCCGGCATCATCAGTGGCACAGCGCGAAGCCACGACGTCAACGACCGAGACACTGCAATCATTAAGCAAGCTGACCACTATTTAGAGAAGGGCATGCGGCAAAGTAACGTTACGACTGCCGTGTATACCTGGCTGCAGCGTGAATT
Organism: Pseudomonas sp. R25(2017); assembly: GCF_002112565.1. Classification (NCBI taxonomy): domain Bacteria; kingdom Pseudomonadati; phylum Pseudomonadota; class Gammaproteobacteria; order Pseudomonadales; family Pseudomonadaceae; genus Pseudomonas; species Pseudomonas sp. R25(2017). The sequence continues at coordinate 14,770 of NZ_NEHZ01000026.1, read as the reverse complement.
GGCTAAGCCCCTCACGCAGCGTCCTAAATGGGTCACCCCGGAGATCGAAAAGGGGCTAACTCGCAAAAGCGTTGAGGCCATTCTCAAACGCAATTTCGTTCTGTGACTCAAATTTCAATGGAATTTCAATTGGAAGCGAACAGCAAACTGCCGACCAATTTCTAGACCATTGCTCCCGTTGTCCAAATCAATCGAGAGCAATACCTATGAACACCTCTGTTATCGACTTTTCCCGCACGACGCCCACCAGTTCTCCCTCCCTTTTTGATGCCGCTTCGACTTTGATCAGAATGCGAGAGGTGGAAGGCATCGTAGGAATGAAGCGTTCGACCATCTACAAACTGATGCAGCGCACCGACTGTGGTTTTCCGCAGCCCGTCAAACTGAGCAACAGCAATGCACGCGGCGCCCCTGTCGCCTGGGTCCTTTCCGAGGTTCAGGCGTGGGCGCGCAGCCGCATCGAGGCGCGTGATCAGGTGGCCGCATGAGCCACAAGACTGCTAGCAACGCTTTGATGCACCCCTTTTCCGTCTTACGTCGGATCGGTTTCTCGCCTCGCGTCATGCAGCGTCTTGAGCGCTACCGCAGCCAGCAGGACAAGCAAGGTCGCGTGGTGAGCGTGCTGAGTTGGGCCGACGGCACCTGGTGCGCCCTCTCCCTCCACTGCGAAAGGATCGGGGCTGTGGTCGTCGACGAGGGCCAGCAAAGCGATGCCTACGAAGACGCCCGCTCCATGCTCAGCGGCGGATTTCTGCCCCTTCTATCCCTGCGCTGGGAAGCCCATGCCTGAAACGAAAACGCCTCCGGGGGCAATCCGGAGGCGTTGAGGTCAATCTACATGCACGAACAATCTATGCCGCACCTGAAAAAGCCGCAAGTCATCAGCGCAGTTGCACTTTCGAAAAACGAACGCTACTCTCTGGCCGTCGCTGCAAATTCAGCGACCGGGTTTGGCGACCCGAGAAACTTGGCGCACAGGCGCCCCATCCGACAGCAGGCGCTTTTTTTGTGCCCGCCGTTTCGTGTTATGGCAGCTGTGCGTGGGAGACCTTCGGGTCTGCCGGGTTCCAAGTTCCCGGTTCGCCAACCTGCGCACAGCTGCCACCCTAAATCGTTTGGCGACGATCAGTGGCAGCTCCATCCTCAAACTTGGAGTGTCACCAATGTCTGCCCTCAATCCGTCCAAAATCCGCGCCGCTGCACACCGTGCAATGGCTCTCGCCGCTCTAAACGCCAACTCCAGCCTCGCTACACGCCTCTCCCGCTACAACGCTCACATGGCCAAAGCCCGCGCGCTCGAAACCGCAGGCGGTGCCCAATGAACACCCCCCTGAGCTGTGCCCTGCCCGAAGACCTGCTCTGCGTGAATCCGACCGCCGAAGCCGGTGTGCCCATCGACGCCATCACCTGCGCCATTGACCGCGCCGACTCGGTACTGACCCTCCTCGAGGATCACTTCGAAAACGAATCTTCGCGCCTTTCCAATTACGTCATTGCCGCCGTCCTCTGGGACGTGCGCGGCACCCTCGGCCTGATCAAGACGCTGGCCATGCACGGTGACAACACCTCGACGCCTGCGGTGCGGAAAGGCGGTGCGCTATGAGCACCTCCACCACGCTGGGTCACGCCACCTTTTCCCGCGTCAATGCCACTGACCTGAAGCTGTTCCGCGTAAACGCCGGCGTGCCGGTCGAAGACGCACTGGAGATGGTGTCGTTGCTGCAGCATCATGCGAACCAGCTCAATTTCGACGCAGCCATGAGTGACAACGGCGAGCGTTTCAGTTGGCCCGCCCTGTACCTGGGCGAGATGGCCAAAGCATTGATCGACGATATCAACGACGCGCTGTTTCTGCCGAGGGCTGACACATGAGCCAGCGACCGAGCAGCGCCGCGAAACGTCCGAGCTTCGCCGACGTGAAAGCCGCCGCGCTGAAAGACATTGAACGTGTCTTGTCGCACTGGCTACCCAACGGCAAGCGCGTGGACGGCGGCAAGGAATACACCGCCCCAAATCCGACCCGCAGCGACAAGCGCGCCGGATCGCTTAAGGTCAGCTTGAGCAAGGGCACCTGGGCCGACTTCGCCACCGGGGACAAGGGCGGCGACCTGATCGACCTGGTTCGCTATCTGGACGGCGGCACTGACGTTGAAGCCTGCCACAAACTGGCGGACTGGCTGAACGTCGCGCCCGGCGCCGCCAAGACAAAGGCCGCACCGAGCAAACCGAAGGCGCCGACATGGTACCCCATCCAGCCGATACCGACCGAGGCCATGAACAAGTGCCCGGCCAAGCACCGTGAACACGGCGCCCCGTCCAAGATCTGGGTCTATCGCGATACGCAGGGTCAGCCCCTCATGGCGCTGTACCGCTTCGATCTCGGCCCCGACGAGGACGGCAAGCCGAAGAAGGTCTTTGCGCCCCTGACGTGGTGCCAGCACGCCGATGGGCAAAGCCAGCAATGGCGCTGGCAGGGCCTGCCGGATCCGCGTCCGCTGCTGCGCCTTGATGAGCTGGCGCAGCGCGCTGATGCACCGGTGGTTCTGTGCGAAGGCGAGAAAGCCGCCGATGCCGGCGCCGAGCTGCTGCCGGGCTACGTGGCCACCTGCTGGCCGAACGGCTCCAACTCCTGGCACAAGACCGACCTGAAGCCGCTCAAGGGACGCGACGTACTGTTGTGGCCGGACAACGACGACAGCGGCAAAGCCTGCATGGCCACCGTCGCCGAGAGGCTGCGGGAAATCGGCGCCGCCTCGGTCCGGGTCATCGCGCTGGAGGTGTTCAAACGCAAACCGACGCTGAAGAACGACCGCGCCGCGTTCGCCAAGGGTGGTCAATGGGACGACGGCGACGACGCGGCCGATGCGCTCGACAAAGGCTGGACCGCCGGCCACTTCTCCGCGCTGGAAAGCAGCGGTGAGCTGTTCGGCATGATCGAAGAAAAGGCGATAGTTGCCCTGGTGGAACCCGAGCCGGAACCGAAACCCAAAGCACCGGCCAAACGACCGGCGAAATCGAAAACCGACCTGATGCCCGGTGGCTTTCGCCTGACGCCCGAAGGTGTGTTTTATGCCGGCGACGACGGCGAGGCGCGCCCGGTGTGTTCGCCGCTGGCGATACTTGCGCGAACCCGCGACGAGAAGGGCCACAACTGGGGCTTGCTCGTCGAGTTCGACGACCCCGACGGCACCAAGAAGCGCTGGAACATCCCGGCACGCACCATGACCGGCGACTTCGGCAAGGATGTGCTCGGCCCGCTGGTGGACATGGGGTTGCGTCTCGCCGGCAGCCGTTCGGGGCGCAACGCACGCAACGACCTGCAAAGCTACCTGGGCGGCTTCGACAGTGCGCAGCGTGCGCGTTTGGTCACCCGCTTGGGCTGGCACGACAACGCCTTTCTGCTGCCTGAGCAGCAGGTCGGCGCGCACGCCGAACACCTGCACTTCTACGAGGCCGGCGCGCAGCTTCCGCCGATCAGCGAAGCGGGCACGTTGGAGCAATGGCAACAGCAGATCGGCGCACTGTGTGTCGGCAACCACCGCTTGGCGTTTGTCGTCGGCGTCGCCTTCGCCGGCCCACTGCTGCAAATGCTCGGCCACGAGTCGGGCGGTTTTCACCTGTACGGCGACAGCTCCGGCGGCAAGACCACTCACCTGCAGGTCGCCGCCTCGATCTACGGCGGACCGCGTCTGGTGCGTTCGTGGCGCTCGACCGACAACGCGCTGGAGTCGATCGCCGCCGCGCATTCCGACGGGCTCCTTGTGCTCGATGAAATCGGCATGTGCGATGCCCGCATCATCGGAGAGACGGTCTACATGCTCGGCAACGGCACCGGCAAAGCCCGCGCCAATGACCGGGGCCAGGCCGGCCGGCAGGTTCAGGAATGGCGTCTGCTGTTCCTGTCCACCGGCGAGAAGACCTTGGCGCAGCACATGGCCGAAGCAAACAAGGAACTGAAAGCGGGTATGGAGGTGCGCATGCTCGCCGTCCCGGCCGATGCCAGCAAAGGCCTCGGCATGTTCGACACGCTCAACGGCTTTGAGGACGCCGCCGCTTTGTCCGACGCACTCAAGGCGCGAGTGGCGAACTACTACGGCACCCCGCTCACCGCGTTCCTGACCGCCCTGTGCGAACCCGGCAAGCGTCTTGGCTGGGCAGCGATCCTGCGCCGCACTTTGGAGGGCTTCATTGCCAAGTCGCTCCCGGCATCTGCCAGCGGACAGGCGCACCGTGCCGCTGCCCGCTTCGGTCTCGCAGCCGCCGCCGGCGAGCTGGCCACCGCCATGGGCATCACGGGCTGGCCGGACGGCACGGCCACCACCGCGGCTCGGGTGTGCCTGAGCGCTTGGCTGAACGAGCGCGGCGGTGCCGGCAATTTCGAGGGCGATGCGATCTTGGCGCGGCTGCGCCAGGTCATCGAGCGCTTCGGCGAAAGCCGCTTCACCCGCTGGGAATCGGCGGCGGCCAAGATCGACGAACACGGTCCGCGCACCATCGACCGCCTCGGCTTTCGCAAGACGCTGGAGCACGGCATGGGCGACACCATGCACACCACGAACACCTACTACGTGCTGCCCGAGGCGTGGCGCTCGGAGATCTTCCGGGGCATGAACATCAACGCGGTGAACAAGGAATTGTTGCAGCGTGGCGTGTTGGAGCCGGCCAGCGACGGCAAGGCGTCAAGTCTAGTCCGGTTGCCCGGCCTGGGGCCCCAGCGCTGCTACATCGTGAAGACGATTCCGGGAACGGATGAGAGCGAGGCTCGGGCTGCCTGAAGGCACGTCCGCTGATCGAGGTAGCGCCGGCTCATTCCCGGCCTCGCCAGCCGCTCATTCAACCCATACCCAATTTTCGAAGGAACAAGACAGATGAACGAATTCCACGCCTCTACCGAACAACACGAACTGCTGGCCGGCGAAGTGGACAGCCGGGAGACCACCGGACTTGCACAACCCGTTTCCGAGAAACTTCACGCCCCTGGTCATCGCGGCAAGAAGCAACGGTTGATTGACGAGATCAACCAACTGACCGCCCAACGCGATCAACACCTGCGCGAAGCTGAACAGCACCACGCCAAGATGGCGCCTTTGGAGGCGCTATTGGAAGGGGACGAGGTCATCGAGGCGGACCGGTTGACCGAAATCCACAAGGAGCACAGCAGCCTGAAACTTCCGTACGACTCAAGTAAGCACCGTGCCTGGCTGCTCGATGCAAGGATCACCCGGCGCGAGCAACTGCTCAATCATGAAACCCTGATGGCGGGCTACACCGAGTCGATGGCGAACTGGAAAGCCGACGAGCAAGCGCTCTACGAAAAACGCGATAGCCTCAGCACCCGCCTGGCACAGATCCAGCAGCAAGCGGAAGAGGACATGACCAAGGCCCGGCAGGCCGAAACCGATGCCGCGACCGCTTATGCGCAGGCCGTGGCCTGGGGCGACACCGAGGGCGAAAAGAACGCCAACGCCGACGCGCAGAAGGCCGCGAAAAACCTCACGACGGCGACCGAACACAATCGTCGCCAACACCTGATCATCACAGCGCTGGAGCAGGAACTGGTCATCGTCGACCAGCACATCGACGAGGCGCAAAGGGAGCACCAAACAATCCAGAGAACTGCCTTGTCGCTGGCCCGGACGGTGTTGGAAGAACAATGGAACGAACAAACCCAAGCGCTGATGGAGTTGGGCGGCAAGCTGTGGAATGTGCAAGGCATGTTGGGGAGCGAACACCTCCGCCTAATGAAGCTGGTGCTTCCACAAGAAGGCGAAGACTTCCACAGCTGGAGCTGGCGGATCGATCCGGCCAGCACAGCATGCAAGCCATTCTTTCGCTCTAACTTGCTGAGCCATCGAAACAGCCCACGCAGGTAGGCTGTTTAAACCTCCCCAGGCGCTACAGAATGATCATTCAAATAGACCTCAGAAACACTCCCAACTGGAAAGACCTACTGAAAGCACGCTTAGGCTCCTTAAAGGAAATGCTCGAATTCGTGGACATCCCCCGCAAAAAAACGAAAGTCGAGGCTCTTACCGTAAATTTGATCAAGGTCGAGATGATCAACATCCGAGAGTATCTGAAACTGTCAGAATAGCGCTGAACTTGTGAGCCGCACGAACATTCTAACTGTCATCAAACAAACATAGGAAATAAACATGTCCAAACTTGCCGAATACCGTCAACTGGAAAAACACCTAGCTGAACAGATGCAGGCACTGGAGACGATGAAGAGCGACGGCGCGCTGAAAAAAGAGATTGAGTTCGAGACCAAGCTGCGCGCCCTGCTGGACCAATACGGCTTCAGCCTCAAGCACATCATCAACCTGCTGGATCCAGAGAGCACGAAGCGCGCTTCAACTCCGGCGGCGGCACCTGGCAAGCGTAAACCTCGTGAACTGAAGGTCTACAAGAACCCGCACACTGGTGATGTGGTTGAAACCAAAGGCGGCAATCACAAGATACTGAAGGAGTGGAAAACCAAGCACGGTGACGACGAAGTTGAAAGCTGGGTAACGAAGTAACGCAGCTTGAATAAAAGGCCTCTCAGAGGCCTTTTCTTTTGCTGATCACATCCTTCGCGCCTGCGACCTCACCCTTATCACTATCATCAGCAAAAGGAATCAACGTTGTGGACACAATGAGCAGACGAGAAATAGTCGACTTGTTGTCTCGGCGCCTTCCATAATGCACCATCACCTGCTCGATAAACGCCGACCGTAGCGTGTCTGTCGAGGTGATCGGCCCCGACCAGCGACAATTCACGATCGCGAATATTGATCGTTCCAGGTACCACGGCGAAACGGGAATTAACCGCCTGCTCCGCGAGATCCTGGAAGAGATGATTATATCTCGCCGGTCTACAAATCTGGACTAATGCTAGGTGCCTTGCCCTACGCCCTCGATTGCATTCCTGCAGTTCGCTGCAGCCTTCTCGATCATCGCTTTGCGCTCTCATAAATGATGAAGCCTTCCGCGAAGTATTGCTCGGCTCTTCCAACCTGATAGAAAAGAGCTGCTCCTCTCTGCCCTCCACGATTTTTTCTTAACGACCGCGTCTGCCCACTAGCTGCCGCTCACGTACGTCTGCTTTCGGCCAAAAGCGGACGCTCAGGGCAGGTTCCCTTCAGTCAATAACTGACGATCAGCTTGGAGGCCTACGCCGATTTCATACCACCTATCAGTTAGCCAGAAGGAGCCGTTGATTCCCTTTGGAAGGTTGATGGCTCAGTCAGTACGGGCTGAATGCTGGATGTCAATCCATCTTGTGGCTCGCTTGCTCCAAAATTCGGCATGGGATATTTACGGAGTTTTATCGCCATCTGCGCCTGAGCAAGAGTTCGTAGGAGAATGAATGAAATATACGTCAACACAGCTAAAAAATATCCAGCAATAACCCTCTGTTCAGTCAAAGATTTTTTGATTTTTTTAAAGTTGTCTGGGGATAATGTTTCGCAAATGACCTTTACATCTTCTTGAGTCAACCCTTCAAGAGGGGTTGTTGAACAGTTGTTTTGAGTTACAGAAAAATCAGGAATATGCGTTTCAAATAAATAATTTTCCGCCGTCAAACCGTCCGTCCAGAAAATCATTTTCGATTCTTTTATAGTCAGAAGTACGCTTTCATTTCCCAGCATGTAAGCGGCGCCGATTGCAAGTACGCCAAATGGAATCAACAGAGCTATTACTACACTCCTTATCATCCTTATTGGTGGCGCTCCAAAAACCCATGGCAAATCGCGAATCCAACCTCGTGCAAAAGACAAATCTTTGATATTAATATTATGATCTTTTGTCCACTTCGCTGTAGCCAGCAAAACCTCCATTGAAGGAAAGTTTATTCCTGTTCGAAATCTGAAACCCTCAACATCGCGGACATCATCCCAGTATGCCTTCAGTGTGGGATTTTGTATTCCCCCACCACCGACCATCCTCCAAACTCTATCGTATAGAAAGTGCGCGGATCGAGCACGAGCTATAGCCCATACAATCAACAAGCATATAATTACTGTGGTAATCCAAGGATTTATATCTTTCAGGCTGCCTACAACGTTATCGAGCAATTGTACTTGACTATCAGAATCTGCCATTTAAATTTCCATCACAATTAAGCACATCCGATCAGCCTAGCTTGTTCAATTCCATAGCATGCGACTGTCTCCCATGAACTGTTATTGGGAATATGTACGAGAGCCAGGAAAATCCACTAAGCCCTTAACCTTGACCGCTAGGTGACCGCTTTTGGTAGTTAATCCGTTGGCGCCCCCCCCGGGGGACTACTTCTGTGCAATTTCCGAGGGGGGCGTCGTTTTCAATTTTTGGGGCTACTTGGGGATATTTAATTTTTGCGCTAACTAACCTGCGGCGGGAGCACGGACCGGCCGCATGCAATCCTCTCTAAAATGGCTTCTAGCTTTTCTTTTACACGAATTACTGTTGGGCCGTTGTAGTTGCTTTCTGTCTTTATTAGTTTTGCTATGTCCTTGAGCATTTTTTTGCAAGCGTGCTCGAAGTCCGATTTATATCTTTTTGCCAACCCCTCGTAACATGTGTCGTAAAAGTCTTTGTATTTGTCAACCTGCCTGAACTTATAAATATCGTTATCGATTTTTGTGAATAGGCTATGGGCTTTAGAGAAGAGATCATGTGCCATTAGTGCATTGGCAGGTTCAAGTGCTTGGAGTAAATATAGGCGGCCTTGTTGGGTGTCATGATGGTTTGTATGGTAGTTTACTTTCTTTTTGGCTAACGCATAGGATTGATCCATATACTGCTGAGCCTTGGAATACTCTTTAGATGGTATATGGGCCATGGCATATTGCAACCAAAAATGCGGGTCGGACTTCAACCACCTGACATTGGTTTTCAAGTTTTCATAATATCGTTTTATTGCGGTTTTCTTATTGGTATCTGGAAGCAGTCGCTCAATAAATGAAAACTTCACTAGGGAACGAAACACCTCTGTTTCTTCTCGAACTTTCCCGTCACGCTCGCCATATTTCTTAACAATCTTAAGTAGCTGGGTTGTTATATACGTTGAGGAAAAATGATATTTAATTAGAGAAAGGCAGAACAAACTAGATTTCGAAGCTATGCCGCGCGGCGAAATTCTGAATAGCTGGTTAAAGCTATCATTTTGCCTAAGACTGTCTTCATATATGTCGTCATTTAATGCTATTTCTGATATAAAACTGTTTGTTGTTGGCAGTCCCATTATCTCAATTATGCAGATTGCGAAGACGGTATCTTTATAATGCTGCGTTTCAGTTGACGAACAGAAGCTCATAAGCGAGTCAATTCGATGCTTTATTTGTGGGGAGTTGAACAGACTGAGGAGCGCAAGCGATATCTGTGCATCATTATCATTAAATAAGAACTCGCGTTTTTGACTTTGAGTAAGCCCTGCCTTATCACCCCAGCCTCCGATATTATCTACAATATCAATAAATTCTTCGGCTTCTTCAGCTGAGAGATGGTCTGCGCTGAGTTCTTGATATGTAAAGCCACTGTTGCGAAGTTCTAGCCTGAGTCGTTCATGAGCATGCAGCCTAGTCATTGCAACTACAAAAATATTTTCGGGCTTATGTGTGCCAATATAGCAAAGAAGTTCTGTGTGATTGTGGTAGTCATCAATCACCAATACCGATCGCCCATTTGATTCGCGAATTATTTCGAGATCGTCGGTGAAGTCTGCGTCATGATCAGTGATTGAGTAAACATCAAAACCACGCACCTGAAGAAATGGCATAAGCTCGCGAGATAATATTGATTTGCCGTTGCCAAAAGTGCTACTGATTATAGTGTGGCGCTTTGCCTCAAGAAACCTAAGGATCGTTTCTAGTTCTTTTCTTTTTACAATTGCAGAAATTGGCGGAGCACTAGTGATATTGTAGTCGATGGCATTTTTCTTTATTTCGCCATGATATATTAAGTTTTCTACATCCTTGTCTTGTATTGTGTATTCACCATCATCGGTAGTATACGTATCAAAAAACACTAAGGAGCGCTCACTGGGCGCCTGAGATTTATTTAGCTCAGTTGCTTCAATGTATTCTGCAAACCCCTCTGCTCCGATCGGTAGAACATGACCAAATTTATTTAATGTAAAAATGTTTTTAGCTGACGGGTTGGGCTGGGTTATGAAGTAGGTTTTTTCTCGCAGATCTTTATTATTAAAGAGTATTTTCTGGATATCAATGTCATACATTGAATACCCTATAAAAACTATAGCAGTACTTATTTCTAGGTCGCGCTTAAACTGATAGTACCAGGGCGAATTCAAGAAATTGTCAGAACTAATGTAGGATGATGTAGAAAGCTTGAAGCCTTGCTCAATGGAGTCGGCAGTTAATGAGTTTATAGATCCGTTTATGTGGATACATAAATTGCTCGCCTTTGAATGCTGATCAGGTCTCGCGGTGAGATCGATTGAGTCCAATCTCTTGCTTGATTTTAAAGCGCTTAATTCCATTACGTTATCGTAATTTGTCGTGTAATACCTTCTCCAATTTGCCGACATAATTAAATCCTGGCTCGGAGAAGTTTGTTTTACGGTGAAAGTGTCTCTAAGTAAATCTATAAGCAAGGACTTGTTGTGGTGTTCAAGATAATAATCTGCTGCAAACCTTAGATCCTCATCCTCATCGAAATTGCCAAGGTTACAGATTTTTTTTGCGAGGTCGGTGGCACGAGGTGGGGGGAGGTTTTTGATATTGGTCGCATCTGCAGAGAAGCCGGCACCTGTGAAGAGTATTGCTTTTCCGGAGGCGATGGACGATGCGATTGCTTCAAGCGTATCAGAATGGTTTTCAACTGCAGATATCATTGTTTCTTCCTTGACATAAAAAACAGAATGTATCTGCTGTATGGGTATGATGTCCATATACTTTCGACGCCGTATAGGCAGCGGGGGGCCTTGGCGGTGATTAGTTGGCGCCCGCAATCGACAATGCCCGTGATCTGGTGGTGGCCACAATCTACATCGCCTTAGCAAACGTACGCGATCTCTTACGTCAAGGGCAAAGCACCCGTTTGGGACGATGTCGGGTGAGACAAATGGTTTATTTCTTCATTGGGTGAGGCGGTTCGTTCAGTCGAGAGCCGGAAAAAGAAAAATATTGAATTGCCCAAGATTTTCTAGATACATTGGATCGACCGCTTTTGGCCGGTAGCGGTCGCTTGTGAGCGCCCGCTAATGGCCGAAAGCTGCCGTTGCCAGGGTCGCGATGAATGTTGATAGTCGCTAGGGGTTTGGAGTTCGAATCTCTCCTTCACCGCCACATTCAGTAAACGCAACCCACTGAATCCCCTAGAGAAAGTAGTTTTTATGGTTTTTGGCGTCTGAAAAAAGGCCATATGGGACTGAGATGGGATCAGGGCGATATTTTAGTGCGGGGAATACAGCTTCGCGATTTTTCGGCCGAGCATGATCCGTCTGCAATGGACTAGTCTCTCTAGACGCCTCGATCAAGGACGAATTTATGCCAAATAACTCAGACTCCAACATTGCCACGGCAGACGCTCTGACATTGCTTCTGCACAACCAGCATGCCCTTGGTGCGGCCATAGAAGAGGTCACTAGATGGCTTTCAGAAAATGGCGTAGCGAGTGTTGCCGATAACGCACTGGTCGCCATGGAAACCTTGGACACGAATGCCAAAGCGATTACAGATGCGATTACGCGACTACGGCAGTCGTAGGAATCGCCCATTAGGCAATATGAAGGGTTGGTAGAATATGGAAGTCTCTATTCGGTTCGACCGTTTTATTGATCTGGAAACATCCCTTGAGCAACTTCTTGCTCAAATTCAAGGGGAGCCAATGACTGCAACCTGTTGGAAGTGGTCGCTCATCGCTGCTCATTCTGCCCTGCAGGGAGCAGTTTGCATTGCGCTTCGAGGCAGTGCAGGTTTTGATACGTGGAAGCCGAGTCACCTCAAGAAGTGGTTAGCGGCGTATGAATACAGTGAGGATTTACCTGACCCTCAGCTCGACTTCTTTATGGAGCTATTTGACAGACTATTTGGTAAAGAGCCTGGTATAAATCGGGACGTGATAAGCTGGCTGAATGAGTACAGAAATATACTTATTCACTTCAATACAGATCAACTCTCCATAGAGCGTAAATCCATTGTCAGTGCAATTGATGAGTCAGTAACCGCGATCATTGAGGCACCGACACACAGCCAGGGGAGTTTTTTATATGACGAGCAGCAACTCCAGCGCTTCGAAGTGCTCTGTCAGAGCATACGGGCGAGGCTTAGGATATTAGCGGATACCTAACGCTAGGTTTCAGCCGACGTCATATGCGTCGCCCTAGTTTCTTAGACGAGCGATGACCACTTGTGGCCGAAAGTGGCCCGTTACGACTGCTGACTGATTGCTGGCACAGCGGCCAAACTGATGATTACAGCCCGTTAATCGCATCTATTGGGCAGACTGGGAATGGGGAAGGACTTGGTCTCCTGCGCATGGACATGACCTCCTCCGTCCCTTTTTCAGCACCGAAGCGTTACACCAGATGGCAGAGTTACACGCTTAAAGGTTGGCGTATGAAGCCGATGCAACATCAAAAATATTGAATAAATACAGCCACTTATCAACCATCGTTACACCAGTTACACCAGTTACACCAGTTACACCGCATTTTGGAGGGGTACATACCCCCACACCCCGTAAGCATCAATCCCACCAGCGAACGTCAGGTGTATCTCCCGCAATGTGCCGGGCCCCCTGAGGTCTTATTCGAGACACGGGGTCGGAAACCCGCCGGACCTTGTTAGCGGGAGAACTCCCAGCTTAGTGAACTGCCAGTTCACCTGTGCATCTGCACTACGAAACAATCGATCTAAGGCCACCGTTACCGGTACGGTAACGATGTCCTGTTTTCTTAAAGATCCTTTCAATTTCAACGTTGAAATTTCAGTAAGCTGGAGCATCTCCCGCTACCACAGCCCCGCGGGTTTCCGACCCCGTATGTGAAGGAAGCTCCCAGGGGCCCCCTCGCATTTCCGGTTTGATCTGGACACGTTTCTAAAATAGCGGGCTAGTTGAGTCCCTCGAACTCAATGCGAGTACCCGTGCTGGCTTCATACAAATGCATCTGCCTTTCTACAAAACCAATGTGTAGGCGGAGTTCTTCATCAAGGAGGCCCAGGGCATCTCGTATCGGCTGCTCGTTCACCTCACACATTCGTCGAGCCCAATCGAGTTGTGAGTAAATCCTTTGCAACTGGGTAAAATCACTCATGGCGGTTCCATTACTCATAACGCCACCACCTGGTGGGTAAATCACTGCGCCAGCCAGTGTCGTTACCGTAACGTTTACCGATTTCTTCCTGCAGGTTGCCCGCTGCTCAGGTGTCAGAACGTCCGGGGTCACCGTATTGATACTCGGGGGCAGAAGACGGGGCCAATTAGCTTCAATCGTATGAATCAAGTGCTCTCGCACCCAAGTCTCTGGGTACCCAAGGCCATGAGGGTATGCATCTAGAAAGTAAACGCAGTCGGGGCGCACTAACCCAAACGCTACTACCTTGGTGCTTTTGATCAGACCGTTAGGCAACCGCTCAGTACCAAGGTGAAAATGCAAAATTCCCCAATCGTCTAGAAGACTATCGTTTTTATCCACACTAAACGTCGATCGGCTCAAATACGGGAATAGGGAATCGCCTTGGTGTATGGCTGAACAGAGCCCATCGAAACCAGCCTGCAAATGAGAGGGAACTGAAAAGGAGGTGGCAAGCGCCGTCTGCCGAGGTACTGCGATAGGGCACCGCCGCTCAAGTTTGAAGAGAAGGAGCGCACACGCCGTTAGATCCCGACTTGGGGGAGTCACGTTGAGCTTCTTCAGTTCCGCCAGGACAAAAGTAAGAAAATCTTCCTCAAAATCAGTGCGCATGGTTTTCCCTTTTTGGTAGCCTCCTGCCGCTTCATCGTAGCAGTACCTAATCTGAACTGGCGGCCCAGTAGACGACGGCGTGTATCCCTCCTTGTATCCCTTGAACTGAAAATGGCCTGAGAGGCCTAGGAAACATGGAATATGCGAGTCTCCCTCGGGGCACCATCTGCAACACATAGACGACTACCAACGTCTACGTAACATCTCTAGAGCCCGCTAACAGCGGGCTTTTTTGTTTTTGGGGTTTATCTCCCACCCCTTCCCTCACCGATCGCGAATCTGATCAGGCATGCGCCCATGCATTGGGCGCTGCCACTGCCCGTTTCCGGATAGTGGCGAGCAATGTCCCGCCATCAGCAATGGCAAGAAACTCGTCATCGCCACTGCGGCATGATCAATTGCACGGCGCCAGCTCGACCAGGTCCGCGCTGCGCGGCGATCAAGCCGAGGCAAGGCATGGGGAGTGCAACGTACCAATGCCCGTCGCTGGGCGCCTCCAGGGCGCGGCACAGCCTCTCTCTGCGGTCATCACAGCCACGTGCTGCCACCATTGCAGTTGGGGCGCAAACAATCGCTTGCGTTTGCAAGAGGCCATCCTGAACAGCCCCACACCCCTCTTCTGCACGGCAATCATCAGCCATGCCCCCTGCGAGTGCCCCCCCACCAGGAAACTCGACGTAGGAACTTTCCTGCGGGCAAAACAAAACCCCAACCGCTTTCGCAGTTGGGGTTTCGGAATTTAATCTTGACGATGACCTACTCTCACATGGGGAAACCCCACACTACCATCGGCGATGCATCGTTTCACTTCTGAGTTCGGGATGGGATCAGGTGGTTCCAACGCTCTATGGTCGTCAAGAAATTCTGTGTGCC